>DPRC01000081.1:4727-15946 GCA_003537695.1 Polaribacter sp. | reverse complement strand
CCTTTGATGCTGTTTTTGTTTTCGAAAAAATACGGATGGACCAACTGGAAGGAAAAGCTAACAGGTAACATTATAAAACCAAGTAAAGTGTAAGTAAACGATCGTGTTCAAGATGAAGTTAAAACCTACTAATTTTCATAAAGATTTTAAATTAAACTCGAATTCGTTTGCTACGGTAGATGCACTATTGACATATGCAGCTGAATTTTCTAGAGAATTGCATCCTTTTTTAAAAGATTGGTTTTCTGATAATGACGTTGTTATTGTGCATACTTCAGGTTCTTCAGGAACTCCAAAAGCAATCAAATTACAAAAAGATCAGATGCAGAATTCTGCTACCGCCACGGGTGACTTTTTTGCGTTAAAAGAAAAAACCACCGCATTATTGTGTTTGCCAATAGCCTATATTGCGGGTAAGATGATGCTAGTAAGGGCACTTACCTTAGGTTGGCATTTGGATGTAGTTCCGGCGGATTCAAATCCTT
Source organism: Polaribacter sp. (assembly GCA_003537695.1). Taxonomy (GTDB): domain Bacteria; phylum Bacteroidota; class Bacteroidia; order Flavobacteriales; family Flavobacteriaceae; genus Polaribacter. Next base: position 15,461 of record DPRC01000081.1, on the reverse strand, counting down.
TAAAAGAGAATTATAAAACATATGATTTTTCTGCAATGGTACCTTTGCAGGTAGAGAATTCGATAGAAAAACTATATCAAATCAAGAAGCTGATTGTTGGAGGAGGTGCCGTTTCTAAAGCTCTTCAAGAGAAATTACAGCACGTGGTTGCAGCGGTGTTTGCAACGTATGGCATGACAGAGACGATTACGCACATTGCTGTTAAAAAGTTGAATAATTTTACAGCATTACATGAAAATACGGATCAGCAGTCGCATCACAAATCATATTATAGAATCCTACCCAAAACAGTAATTTACAAGGATGAAAGAAATTGTTTGGTGCTAAAGAATACCACTATTTCGGATGCTGTACTTTTTACAAATGATGTGGTTCGTTTAATCTCAAATAGCCAGTTTGAGTGGTTAGGGAGGTTTGATAACGTAATTAATTCTGGTGGAATTAAATTACATCCAGAAAGTATCGAAGAAAAATTATCAAAAATTATTGTGCAACGTTTTTTTGTAGCTGGTATTAAAGACGAAAAGTTAGGCGAAAAGTTAGTGTTGCTTATCGAGTCATCTAAGGATAAGTTGATCAAATCGCCAGATCAACTCAATAGTGAAATGAAGAACTCAAAGTTGTTTTCTAGGTTTGAAATCCCCAAGGAAATTTACTTTATTGATCGTTTTACAGAAACGGAAACAAAAAAAATCCAACGGCAAAAGACACTGGATTTAATTAATTTGAATTAATGTATTTTACATTTCCATAGAATGGTACACATGCTGCACGTCGTCATCCTCTTCTAATTTTTCCAAAAGTTTTTCTACATCTGTCTGCTGTTCTTCCGAAAGTTTGCTCGTTGTGGTTGGGATTCTTTCAAATCCAGAAGATAAAATTTCTACATTATTTGCTTCAAAGAAAGTTTGAATGGCACCAAATTGCTCAAAAGGAGCATAAATAATAATTCCTTCTTCGTCATCAAAGACTTCCTCGACATCAAAATCTATCAATTCTAATTCCAACTCTTCCAAGTCTGTTGTAATATCCTCTTTTTTAATGGTGAAAGTACATACATGATCAAACATAAAAACCACGGAACCAGAAGTCCCTAAATTCCCATCACACTTATTAAAAGCAGACCTAACATTTGCAACCGTCCTGTTGTTATTGTCCGTGGCTGTCTCTAAAAGCAGGGCTATTCCATGCGGCGCATATCCTTCAAACAAGACTTCTTTATAATCAGCAGTGTCTTTATCAGTAGCTTTCTTTATGGCACGCTCTACGTTCTCTTTAGGCATATTAGCGGCTTTTGCATTTTGCATAACTGCTCTTAGTCGCGAATTTGAATCAGGATTTGGACCACCGTCTTTGATCGCCATTACAATGTCTTTACCAATTCTGGTAAATGTTTTTGCCATTGCTGACCAACGTTTCATTTTGCGTCCCTTTCTAAGTTCAAATGCTCTACCCATTTCTATTCTTCGTTTTTATTAATACACAAATGTAAAAATTTGAAAGCTCTTTTACAATTTTTTGTTGCTTGTATTTATTAGGAGGAGAAACCCTTGTTGGAGCGCCTAAAAAGGAGTCGTTAAAGAAATTTTTAGCGTGATTGAAGTTTTAGCATAAGGCAAAAGGTGTGCGTGGTACTTTTAAAAAGATACAACTAAAGCGTATGAATATTACTACAATAACTCGTAGGTCTGTTTGGCAATCTCAATTTCTTCGTTTGTTGGGATTATCAAAACCTTTACACGAGAGGCATCAGACTGAATTTCTCTAATTTTTTTAGAACGAATTTCATTTTCCTTTAAATTTAAATCAATTCCTAAAAAATCTAAATTTTCACAGGCTAATTTTCTCATTATTGCTGAATTTTCTCCAATTCCTGCTGTAAAAACGATGGCATCTAAACCATTTAAAATGGCTGTATAGCTTCCGATAAATTTACGAATTCTATAACCCACTAAATGCAAAGCATCTTGGCAATGCTTATTTCCATTTGCTGCATTTTCAGAAATTTCACGTAAATCAGAAAAACCAGTTAATCCTTTCAAACCAGATTCTTTTTGTAATAAGTCATTAACTTCATCCATAGATTTGTTCAATTTTTTCATTAAAAAGAATATGACAGATTGATCAATGTCTCCGCAACGAGTTCCCATAACCAAACCATTCATAGGACCTAATCCTAAAGAGTTTTCGATGCTTTTTCCATCTTTTATTGCAGACATGCTGCAACCATTACCTAAATGAATGGTAATAATGTTTTTAGATTTTTTTCCTAAATGTTCAATCGCTTTTTCTGAAACATATTTATGACTTGTTCCATGAAAACCGTAAGCTCTAATTTTATGTTCCTCTAAATAAATATTCGGAATTGCATATTGATAGGCTTCTTTCGGCATTGTTTGATGAAACGCAGTGTCAAATATTGCAACCTGTTTTGCGGAGGTAAAAATAGTTTCAGAAATTTCTATTCCGGTCAAGTTTGCAGGATTGTGCAAGGGTGCTAGATCAAATAAATCTCTAATATTGTCTTTTACTTCTTGGTCTGCGATGACTGTTTTGCTAAACTTACTTCCACCATGCACAACTCTATGGCCAACTGCTTCTATTTCGTCAACAGCATGTATGACACCAATTTTGGCATCCATCAATGTTTTGGCAATTTTTTTTAAACCAATTTCATGATTTAATATGGCTAAGACTTCGGTGTGTTTGCTGTTGTTTTTTTCATGTGTAAAAATGGCGTCATCCATGCCAATTCTTTCGATAATTCCAACACATTTTACTGCTTGTGAAGGCATTTCGATTACCTGATACTTCAGCGAAGAAGAACCGGCATTTAAAACTAATATGTTCATATTTTATTGATTTGCTTGAATAGCGGTTAATAAAACGGTATTAAAAATATCATCTACAGTACAACCTCTACTCAAATCATTTACAGGTTTGTTTAAACCTTGTAACATCGGTCCGATAGCTAAGGCACCTGTTTCGCGCTGAATGGCTTTATAGGTGTTGTTTCCTGTGTTTAAATCAGGGAAAATTAATACGGAAGCTTGCCCTGCAACTTCTGAATTTGGCATTTTAGTTTTTGCAACAGACATGTCTACAGCTGCATCATACTGAATGGGACCTTCAATTTTTAAATTAGGCCTTTTCTCCTTTGCCAATGCGGTTGCTTTTCTAACTTTTTCTACCTCTTCACCTTTTCCAGAGCTTCCTGAAGAATAGGACAGCATGGCAACTTTTGCTTCAATTCCGAAAGCTTCCGCAGATACTGCAGAGGAAATAGCAATTTCAGAAAGTTGTTCTGCATTCGGATTTGGGTTTACAGCACAATCTCCCATTACAGAAACTCTATCTGACAAACACATGAAAAATACAGAGGATACCACTGTAACTCCAGGTTTTGTTTTTATCAGTTGCAATGCGGGTTTTATGGTATGCATTGTCGTGTGAATTGCGCCCGAAACCATTCCATCAGCCAATCCGTTTAGAATCATCAGTGTTCCAAAGTAGGAAACGTCATGCACTAAGTCCATCGCAGTGGTTTCCGACATTCCTTTGTGTTTTCTAGCTTCGAAAAGTGTGCTTGCGAAATCTTTGTTGTGAATGGAATCCGCAGGATTTAGGATGTTTAAAGTATCTAAATTGATTTGCAAACCAATTTGATCACATTTTAACTGAATCGTATTTCGATCACCTAATAAGGTTAAATCAACAATATCGAGTAACTGTAAACGTGCCGCAGCTTTAAGAATACGCTCATCCTCACCTTCAGGTAACACGATGTGTTTCTTAACAATTCGTGCTTTTTGCAGTAAATTATATTGAAACATGCTTGGTGTTAATCTTTGTGATTGGTAAGAGGTCAGAATATTCGTCAGGCCTTCTGCATTTACATATTTGTCAAAGGTGTCTAGTGATAATAATATTTTCTTATTGTGGGTCGAATAAATTTTAGATTGAACAGCACCAATTTTATTAGAGACTCCAAAAGTGCCGCCATCCACAGAAATAATAGGAACTGTAGATTGCACACCTTCTATTAATTTTAAAATAGATTCCTCTGGAAGTAAGGTTCCTGTTAAAATAATTCCTGCGATTTTCGGATAATTTTTAGATGCATTCGCTTGTAATGCACCTAAAATAATATCTGCTCTATCTCCAGGTGTGATTACCAAGGCATTCTCTTTGATCCGAGTTAAATAATTTCTTAGTTGCATGGCGCCTGCGCTATAGCTTCCGATGGCATTGTCTAAAAACTGTTCTCCGAATAGCACATTTCCTTTTAGCGCTTGTGTAACTTCTTTCACTGTTGGAAAGGCTAAAAAATCTATTTTTGGAATAATATCTATTTGTAGTTTTTCTGGAAAACTATTTATCAGTTCTTGGCGAATATAATCTACTTCATCTTCTTCAATCTTATTTGCAACAATTCCAATAACATCTACTTCTTTGTTGATGAAAGAATTGTAAGTAAGTTGCATGGTATTGATAAAATCTTTCTTTTTCTTCCCGTTTCCAGAGCCCACAATTAAAGCAGGAATGTTTAAGTTTTTAGCAATCATTAGATTTACATCTAATTCTGTAAAACCTACTTCCCCAGAAAAATCAGAGCCTTCAACGAGCACATAATCATAGTTTGCCTCTATTTTTTTATATTTTTCAATTACATTATGAATTACTTCAGCCTCTTTTCCTTCGCTTAAGAGTTCTACAACTTCATGTTGTTTGTAAGCAAAGGAATCTTTGTAGTCGATTTCTAAATTAAAAAAATTAATAGCTGTTTTGGTATGTTCATCGTAACCGTCGCTATCAAATTCGTTTATGATAGGTCTAAAATAACCAACTTTAGCAGATTTGGTTAACATCACTCTTAACAAACCTAATGATATTAAAGATTTACCACTGTCAGATTCTACGGTAGCAATATATATAGCTTTACTCATGTTTTATAGTATTGTTACACAAAAATAAGGCATAAAAAAATGACTAATTGGAATATTAGCCATTTATTATTTATAAGCAGATAGGTATTATTTACTAAACTTGTAATACGCCCATGTTAAATTGTTTTTCAATAGGAGCGTGGTTGGCAGCTTCAATACCCATAGAAATCCAAGTTCTTGTCTCTAGTGGATTGATGACTGCATCTGTCCAGATTCTAGCTGCTGCATAATACGGAGATATTTGTTCGTCATAGCGCGATTTTATCTTTTCAAATAATTCCGCTTCTTTTTCTGGTGTAATTTTTTCACCACGTTTTTTAAGAGATGCTGTTTCTATTTGAAGCAATACTTTGGCTGCAGAATTACCACTCATTACTGCCAATTCAGCTGAAGGCCAGGCAACAATTAATCTTGGGTCGTAGGCTTTACCACACATGGCGTAGTTTCCAGCGCCATAGGAGTTTCCGATGATAATTGTAAATTTAGGAACTACAGAATTACTAACTGCATTTACCATTTTTGCACCATCCTTTATGATGCCTCCGTGCTCCGATTTACTACCCACCATAAAGCCAGTAACATCTTGTAAGAAGACTAACGGAATTTTTTTCTGATTACAATTCGCTATAAAGCGAGTAGATTTATCTGCGGAGTCATTATAGATGACCCCTCCAAATTGCATTTCTCCTTTTTTAGTTTTCACTAACTTTCTTTGATTTGCAACAATACCTACTGCCCAACCATCAATCCGCGCATATCCCGTAATAATTGTTTTTCCGTATCCTTCTTTATACTGTTCAAACTCAGATTTGTCTACCAAACGTTTTATGATTTCTAGCATATCATATTGTGCGTTTCTTTCTTTTGGTAAAATTCCAAAAATATCATCTTCATTTTCTTTAGGTGAAAAAGCCTTTGTTTTACTAAAACCAGCTTTGTCATAGTCACCAATTTTATCTACAATAAATTTTATTTTGTCAAGTGCATCTTTGTCATCTTTGGCTTTATAATCAATTACTCCAGAAATTTCGCAGTGGGTTGTAGCTCCGCCTAAGGTTTCGTTATCGATAGATTCGCCAATGGCCGCTTTTACAAGATAACTTCCTGCTAGAAAAATGCTTGCAGTTTTATCTACGATGATTGCTTCATCACTCATAATTGGCAAATAGGCACCACCAGCAACGCAGCTTCCCATCACAGCAGAAATTTGTGTAATTCCCATGCTACTCATCGTTGCGTTGTTTCTGAAAATACGCCCGAAATGTTCCTTGTCAGGAAAAATTTCATCTTGTAGAGGTAAATAAACCCCTGCAGAATCTACTAAATAGACAATAGGTAATTTATTTTCTATGGATATCTCCTGTGCACGCAAATTCTTTTTCCCTGTAATAGGGAACCAAGCACCTGCTTTAACGGTCGCATCATTTGCAACCACGATGCATTGTTTGCCCTTAATGTATCCAATTTTCACAACAACGCCTCCAGAAGGACAGCCACCATGCTCTGCATACATGTTTTCACCCGCAAAAGCTCCGATTTCTATCGCTTTTGCTTTTGGATCTAACAAGTAATCAATTCTTTCACGAGCAGTCATTTTCCCTTTCTCGTGGTGTTTATCAATCCTTTCTTGTCCACCACCTAATTTTACCTTCACAAAACGTTTGCGCAAGTCAGAGGCTAAAAGCTTATTATAATCTTCGTTTTTATTGAAGTTTAAATCCATAAAAATTCATTTCTTATTTTAGGCTAAATTAGGAAATATTCTGTTGAAACCCCCAAAGCCTGTTTTGGTATTTAAAAAGAATCTTTAAGCGCCACTTTTCTAAAATCGAATCCGATTCTCAAACAGAGAAGATCGCTTTTTATAGGAAGCATTAATTGAAAAATACTTCCTTGGATTTATTTTCCTTGGAATATAAATATATTTACCTTAACTTTGTTTCAAGTAAAAAGGTTTTTTTAATCGGAAAGAAGGATCATTATGGCAGATTCAAAAGTAGTTTTAACAACTAAGAATTATTTAGCAGAGGCAAAAATAAGAGATCATTTTGTAGTTTTAGACACTCTTAAAGTGGATGGAGGGGACGATAACGGCCCCACACCCGTAGAGTATCTTTTAACTGCAATTGGAGGTTGTGTTGCCATGACTTTAAGAATGTACGCAGATAGAAGAAAGTGGGATGTTGGTAAAATAAGTGTGCATGTGTATCAACGAGAAGACGAGGATGGCTCTTTTTTGTCTGAGGAGATATCCTTCGAGAAAGAAATTACAGAAGATCAAAGAAAACGCTTGCTCCTTTTTGCAGCCAAATGTCCGGTGGCCAGAATGGTAAAAGGAGAAACAAGAATGGAATCAATAATTATTTAAAACAGCATGTAATATGAAAAAGATACTAGCATTTGCAGGAAGTACAAGTTCAACCTCTATCAATAAAAAATTAGCAACTTTTGCTGCAGAAAATTTAGAAAACACCTCTTTTGATGTCATCGATTTAAGAGATTTTGAAATGCCAATGTATAGTGAAGATGAAGAGAAAAATGGTTTTTCAGAAAATGCAAAAAAGTTTAGTGCGCTGTTAGATACTTACGATGGTTTTATACTTTCATTAGCAGAACACAACGGCTCTTATGCAGCAGCATTCAAAAATATATTTGATTGGAGTTCTCGGATTGAAGCAACTGTCTTTAGGGATAAACCACTGTTGTTAATGGCAACTTCACCAGGAGAAATGGGTGGAAGATTTGTATTGGAAGCAGGAACTCAAAAGTTTTCTAGAATGGGTGCAAAAGAATTGATTTCTTTCTCCTTTCCAAATTTTTACGACAACTTCAAGGAAGGTAAAGTAGTACATGAAGAATTATTAAAATCATTAAAGGAACAAATAGTTACATTTGAAAAGGCTGTAAACTAAGAAGAATGAAGATCACTTTATACGGGAAACAAGGACATGCATATACCGTTGCATTTAAGAATTTTTTAAACTCTACAGACGTTCCATATAGTTACAAGGATGTCTCTAAAGACGCAGAAGCAAGAGAACACAGTAAAGAGTTATATCATGGCGTTGTGAAACTTCCAACCTTATTTGTTGATGATGTAATTTATTTAACGCCAACAACAGAAGAGTTTAATAAAATAATGCAAGATTTAAAATTAAGAGCTTAAGCTTCTTGATGAAGTGAATACTGAATATTAATTATGGGAGATATTTCTAAAGACATTAATTCGAAGTTTGTAAGTAATAAGTTAAAAGCACTTATCAATATAAAATATACGTCTAATTGGTTAAATAGTAAGGAGAATGCATTCTTTAAGCCGTATGGTATTTCTCCGCAGCAATACAATATTTTAAGAATTTTACGGGGCGCGAAAAAGCAGATAAAAGTACAACTTGTAAAAGATAGAATGATTGAAAGAGCACCAAATGCAACGCGCTTAATGGATAAGCTATGTGATAAAAAACTAATAGAAAGAGCGCGTTGTGAGCATGATCGAAGAGTTGTTTATGTTCAAATTGCACAACCTGGTTTTGCTTTATTATCAGCGATAGATGCTAATAAAGAAGAGTCGTTTTTGGAAAATATAACAGAAGAGGAAGCGCTTGTTTTAAGTAATCTATTAGATAAAATTAGGTAAAAAAATATTTTGAATGTTGTCTTGAGTCCAGTCAAAAACTGCTTTCAAAAACTATCAGCAATTAAATAAAGTATGCAAAACTCTAAACCTATTAAATTTAAAGCAGCAAATTTATTTGTGAATAGAGGGTCCACAAAATTTCGATAACCAATACCAATAATAAAGAAAGTAACGCGAGATAGACTCTGAGCTTTGCATATGCACATAGAAACTATGAAAAAAACAATTCACAAAGCAGCATCAAGAGGTGTTGCAAGTCACGGTTGGTTAAAATCGTATCATACTTTTAGTTTTGCAAGTTATCAAAACCCAGAAAGGATGAATTTTGGAATGCTACGTGTTTTAAATGACGACATTGTACAAGCCAAAATGGGTTTTGGAACACACCCACATAAAAACATGGAAATCATTTCGATTCCAATTTCTGGCGCATTATCTCACAAGGATAGTATGGGTAATAAACGATCTATAGAAGTTGGAGAAGTGCAAGTAATGTCTGCAGGAACAGGTTTGTCACATTCAGAATTTAATGATAGTGCCTCCGCTGTAAATTTTTTACAACTCTGGATTTTTCCAGAAATAGAAAATGTGACTCCGTATTACAATCAAAAAATGTTTGATGCAACAGAAAGAAAAAATAAGTTTCAGGTGTTGGTTTCACCAAGAGACAAACTAGTTGCAGGTTCCTTGCCAATAAATCAACAAGGATACATATCTATGATAGATTTAGATAAAGATTTTGAAATAACATATGATTTAAGAAATAGCGGATATTTTTTCTTGATTGAAGGGGTAGTAGTGCTCGAAGATGAAATCCTTGAAAAAAGAGATGCCCTAGGAGTTTCTGAAAAAGACACAGTTACCATCAAAGCAAATGAATCAAGTAAGTTATTGATTATTGACATTCCTTTAACTTAATCATTAAAGAATAATTTTTTTAAAGCCAAAGAATCAATTTCTTTGGCTTTTTCTTTTCAAAAAATAAACATATCTTGCAAAGTGTTATGCATGCATAACAAATTTAATTCCAAGATTATGAAATATAAGCACATTTTTGAACCATTAGATTTAGGATTTACAACTTTAAAAAACAGAATTTTAATGGGCTCGATGCATACCGGCCTTGAAGAAGAAAAAAATGGTATTGATCGCATTGCTACGTATTATGCAGAACGCGCAAAAGGGGGTGTAGGCTTGATTATAACAGGCGGAATTTCGCCAAATGTACAAGGTTGGACGGGCCCTTTTGCAGCAAGGATGTCTACTGAAAAACATGCAAAACAACATCAAAAAATAACAGCAGCAGTTCATAAAGAAGGAGGTAAAATTTGTATGCAAATCTTGCATTCTGGGCGGTATGGATATCACCCTTTTAATGTAGCACCATCAAAAATAAAATCTCCTATAACTCCTTTTAAACCTTTTAAACTAACCCAGTCAGGAATAAATAGAACCATTAGAGATTTTGTAAACTGTGCAGAGTTGTCTCAAGTAGCAGGGTATGACGGCGTAGAAATCATGGGTTCTGAAGGGTATTTAATAAATCAGTTTATTGCAAAAAGAACCAATAAAAGAACAGATTCCTGGGGTGGAGATTATGAGAATAGAATGCGTTTGCCAATTGCATTGGTGAAGCAAGTTCGAGAAGCAGTGGGTAAAAACTTTATAATTATCTACAGGCTATCCATGTTAGACTTAGTGGAAAACGGAAGCTCTTGGGAAGAGGTTGTGCAGCTAGGGAAAGAAATTGAAAAAGCGGGAGCAACCATCATCAATACTGGAATTGGCTGGCACGAAGCGAGAATCCCTACAATTTCGACATCTGTTCCGAGAGCAGCATTTACATGGGTAACAAAAAAAATGAAAGAAGAAATTAAGATTCCTTTAATTACTTCTAATAGAATAAATATGCCCGAAACTGCTGAAAAAATATTGTCAGAAAGGGATGCAGATATGATTTCTATGGCGCGTCCTTTTTTAGCTGATCCAGAATGGGTAAATAAAGCGGCAGAAGAAAGAGCCGATGAAATAAATACATGTATTGGTTGTAATCAAGCGTGCTTAGATCATGTTTTTGAGCAAAAAGTAGCCAGTTGTTTGGTGAATCCAAGAGCATGTCACGAAACAGAATTAAATTACAATACTACAGAA
>DPRC01000081.1:4180-4341 GCA_003537695.1 Polaribacter sp. | reverse complement strand
ACTATAGCAGCACAGCGTGGACATAATGTTACTTTATTTGATGCAGATACGGCTGTTGGAGGTCAGTTTAATATTGCTAAAATAATTCCTGGAAAAGAAGAGTTTCACGAAACCTTAAGATATTTTAAAAGGCAGCTTGAATTGCATAAGGTAACGGTGAA
>DPRC01000081.1:1243-3788 GCA_003537695.1 Polaribacter sp. | reverse complement strand
GCAACGGGAATCGAACAACGGGAATTGAAAATTGAAGGAATTCAGCATAAAAATGTCTTGACATACTTGGATGTTTTAAAAGGACAAAAGCCGGTAGGAAAAAGAGTCGCAATTATAGGTGCAGGTGCAATCGGTTTTGATATTGCAGAATATTTAACACACCAAGGAGAATCTACTGCATTGAATATCGATGCTTGGTTGCAGGAATGGGGAATAGATAAAACCTTAAAATCGAGAGCAGGCATAGAAGGAAAAAAGGCAGTATCTCATCCATCACCAAGAGAAGTTTTTATGTTTAAAAGAAGCAAAGGGAAGTTTGGCGGTAATCTCGGTAAAACAACAGGTTGGATTCACAGAGCAACTTTAAAGAAAAAGAAAGTACAATTTATAGGAGAGGTGTCTTATACAAAAATAGATGATCAAGGGTTGCATTATACTCAAAATGAAGAACACAAGATACTTGAAGCAGATACAATAGTTATATGTGCAGGCCAAATTCCGCACAGAGTATTGTATGAACCTTTGTTAGCGGCAGGTAAAAAAGTGCATGTTATTGGAGGTGCTGACGTGGCTGCAGAATTAGATGCAAAAAGAGCTATCAATCAAGGGAGCAGATTGGCTGCAATATTGTAATTCTTTTTATACTTTTGTCTTTCAAATAAAAAAAATGAAAAAAGCACTCATCGGACTCTTCTTACTTCTTAATTATTTCTCTTTTGCCCAAGAGGCACCTGAGTTTCCAAAATACAATGCTAAAAATGCAGCAACTATATTTTATTATAACTTTTCTGAAGTACCAAAGAAAATTAGGGTAAAGAAAGACAGCACTAAGGATAAAACCATCGCAGCGCTTCGACTTTACAATGATAAAATAAAAAAAATATCATTTTTAAATACGCCAAAATTACAGGAAATAGAGCTCACGATAAATACTTTAGGAAAGCAGTTGTATTCCAACAGAGATTTAGCAGCTCAAGTTAGAAAAAAAGTAGAGCTGACTGTTCTTCCAGTTAGAGACAGTGTAGCTGTGCACGAAAAGGTTTTAAACGAATATTTAGAAAGTTTTTTATCTAAAAGGCAATATAAAAAGTGGTTGAAGTACCAAAGAGCAGAAAAAAGAAAATTAAGACCAAAAGCTCCAAGAAGAGAGGCGGCACCTCCACAAAGTATGAATAGAAATAGAAATAGAAACAGACAAGGTATGGGTGGGCGAAGGTATTAAATCACCCCCAAATTGTTGATTGTTATGTTTTTTTAAATTATACTTTTCTATCCGTTTAAGAAATAAAATAAAATAGCGATATTTGCCATTCAACAAACAGATTATAAAATATGGGAATGAATAAGAATACGGTATTGGGATGGGCGACGATGTTAATGTTATTAATGGGCGTTATTCTAATTCTAATGGGGGCCTATAAGTATCAAGATGTAGCTGGATGGGGTTTCGCAACGGTAGGTATTGGGTTTTTCTGTATTGCCTGGGTTTTTAACGCGTTAAAAGGACGCGTTTAAGAAAGACTACGTTTTCAGTAGCAGTTTTCAAATTAAAATTTAAAAAATAAACGAATATGAGCGACGATAAGAAGGTAATCTTTTCGATGAATAAGTTATCAAAAACTTACCAATCAACAGGGAAACAAGTTTTAAAAGATATATACTTAAGCTTTTTTTATGGTGCAAAAATTGGAATTCTTGGTTTAAATGGATCTGGAAAATCAACTTTGTTGAAAATTATTGCGGGTGTAGAAAAGAATTTTCAAGGAGATGTAACTTTTTCTCCAGGATATAAAGTAGGGTATTTAGAACAAGAGCCACAATTAGATCCAGAAAAAACGGTTTTAGAAATTGTAAAAGAAGGGGTTGCAGAGACAGTAGCAATCTTAGACGAATACAATAAAATAAACGATATGTTTGGTCTGGAAGAGGTGTATTCGGATGCAGACAGGATGGAGAAGCTAATGGCACAGCAGGCAGAGCTGCAAGATAAAATTGATGCAGCCAATGCTTGGGAATTAGATACTAAATTAGAGATTGCTATGGACGCCTTGAGAACTCCAGATTCCGATAAGAAAATTGGAGTGCTTTCTGGAGGAGAGAAAAGAAGAGTTGCATTGTGTAGATTGTTATTACAGGAGCCAGAAATATTACTATTAGACGAGCCAACGAATCACTTGGATGCAGAATCTGTACACTGGTTAGAGCATCACTTAGCACAGTATAAAGGAACCGTAATTGCAGTAACGCATGACCGGTACTTTCTAGACAATGTTGCAGGTTGGATTTTAGAATTAGACAGAGGAGAAGGGATTCCTTGGAAAGGAAATTATTCTTCTTGGTTGGATCAAAAATCTCAAAGAATGGCAAAGGAAAGCAAAACTGCTTCGAAGCGTCAGAAGACTTTAGAACGAGAATTGGAATGGGTGAGGCAGGGTGCCAAGGGAAGACAAACCAAGCAAAAGGCACGTTTAAAGAACTACGATAAGTTAATGAGTCAGGACCAAAAACAGGTGGATGAAAAACTTGAGATTTATATTCCCAATGG
>DPRC01000081.1:0-860 GCA_003537695.1 Polaribacter sp. | reverse complement strand
GTTTCTAAAGCATTTGGAGACAAGTTATTGTATGAAAATTTAGCATTTAATCTTCCACAAGCAGGTATTGTAGGTATTATTGGACCAAACGGTGCTGGTAAAACAACCATCTTTAAAATGATCATGGGTGAAGAGGCACCAGATGCTGGAAACTTTAGTGTAGGTGAAACCGCAAAAATTGCATATGTAGACCAAGCACATTCGAATATAAATCCTGAAAAAACAATTTGGGAAAATTTCTCAGATGGTCAAGATTTGGTAATGATGGGAGGTAAACAAGTTAATTCACGTGCATATTTAAGTCGTTTTAATTTTTCTGGAAGTGAGCAAAATAAAAAAGTAAACACACTTTCTGGTGGAGAGCGAAACAGACTCCACTTGGCAATGACCTTGAAAGAGGAAGGAAATGTTTTACTATTGGATGAGCCTACAAATGACCTGGATGTAAATACGCTAAGAGCTTTGGAGGAAGGATTAGAAAACTTTGCAGGTTGTGCAGTAGTGATTAGTCACGATAGATGGTTCTTAGACAGAGTGTGTACACATATTTTAGCTTTTGAAGGAAATAGTGAAGTCTATTTCTTTGAAGGCTCTTTCTCAGACTATGAGGAAAATAAAAAGAATCGTTTGGGTGGAGATTTAATGCCAAAACGGATCAAGTATAAAAAGTTGATTCGCTAATATTAAAAGAGATATAATAACAAAGGCAGCTAATTTTATTAGCTGCCTTTGTTTTGTTGTAAAAGGAGGGTGGACTGTCCTCTTCGAATCCCATATTTATAAACAATACTCGTTTGTGGAGATAGCCTCTTGAAGAATCTATAGGCAATTTTTATTCGTTTACCTAAGCGAGAAGTACA
>DPRC01000132.1 GCA_003537695.1 Polaribacter sp. | reverse complement strand
AAGCCTTATAAAATATCTAAACTTCCTTTTCCTTCTCGAATAGCCGAAGGAACCTCTGTTTAGTCGATGACTGTGGATGCTTCATTATCTCCATAACCACCGTCGATGACAACATCCACACTGTTTTGCCATTTTTCAAAGATAAGTTCAGGATCCGTAGTATATTCTAGCACATCATCTTCGTCTCGTATAGAAGTTGAAACTATCGGGTTTCCCAATTCTGCAACAAGAGTTCTGATAATATTGTTGTCTGGAATTCTAATTCCTACTGTTTTTTTCTTCTTAAATACTTTTGGTAAGTTCGTGCTTCCTGGAAGTATAAAAGTATAAGGTCCTGGTAAAGCTCTTTTAAGAATTTTAAAGGTCGCGGAGTCTATCTGCTTCACATAGTCTGAAAGGTGACTTAAATCATTGCAAATAAGAGAGAAGTTTGCTTTTTCTAACTTCACGCCTTTCAGCTGAGCAATTTTTTCCAATGCTTTTACTTTCGTTAGGTCACATCCTAAGCCATAGACTGTATCTGTTGGGTAAATAACCAGGCCTCCAGCTTGCAATATCTTTACAACTTTAGCGATTTCTTTTGGGTTGGGGTTTTCATTGTATAATTTTATAAACGTTGCCATGCTATAAAAATACAAAAAACTCAGCTTCTGTTAAAACTGAGTTCTTTAATTATAAAAATAACATGTATTTACGTTTTCTCTACCAATCGAAACCCTTCACCATGAATATTTAAAATTTCTACCTTATCGTCTACTTTTAAATATTTACGCAATTTCGCAATATAAACGTCCATACTTCTTGAAGTGAAGTAATTATCGTCTCTCCATATTTTTGTCAATGCCAATTCTCTTGGCATTAAATCATTTTTATGAATGGCCAACATGCGCAATAATTTACTTTCTTTTGGAGAAAGCTTAATTGGTTCGCTATCTTCACCTACAGATAAATGTCGTAATTTAGAGTTGAAAAAGAAGCTGCCTACCGTAAACTCAAATTGTTCACTTTCAGGAGAACTTTCCGCCCCCTTTCGCTGCAATATTGCTTTGATCTTATACAACAACACTTCAGAATCAAAAGGTTTGTTTAAATAATCATCTGCACCTACTGCATATCCTTTTAAAACATCCTCCTTTAATGTTTTTGCTGTTAAAAAGATAATTGGAATTTCTTTATTCGTAGCTCTAATGTCTTCTGCCAAAGAAAAACCGTCTTTTCTAGGCATCATTACATCTAAAATACACAAATCATAATCACTGTTTTTAAACATGATTAATCCCTCTATACCGTCCTTTGCGTGCGTTACATTGTAATCATTTAAAGCTAAATAGTCTTTTAAGACGGTCCCAAAATTTGGATCGTCTTCTACTAATAAAATTTTTTTGCTTCCCATTTTTTATTCTTTTTAAATTAAAGGTAATTTTACCGTAAATATACTTCCTTTTCCTTTTTCACTTTCTATCATAACGTCTCCGTGATGTTTCTCTATGATTTCTTTTACATAAGCCAACCCTAAACCATGACCTTTCACATCATGGATATTTCCTTTTTGTTCTCTATAGAATTTATTAAAGGCTTGCTTTTGAACTACTTTACTCATTCCGATTCCCGTATCTTTTATTTTAAATATAAAAAATTTAGCAGTGCTTGCGGTATAGATATCTATTACCGGCGGTCCTTCAGAATATTTTATCGCATTTTCTAACATGTTTACAATGACATTGGT
Organism: Polaribacter sp.; assembly: GCA_003537695.1. Lineage (GTDB taxonomy): Bacteria > Bacteroidota > Bacteroidia > Flavobacteriales > Flavobacteriaceae > Polaribacter. The sequence goes on along the minus strand of DPRC01000132.1, from coordinate 4,372 downwards.
AAGGTGAAATTGGTTTCCAGACAACTCTGACTCTAAAGCTTCAAAATGTCTTTCTACGGTTCCCTTCCGATCCTCCACTAATAAACTTACATGTGAAATAGCATCTTCAATAGTGTCATGAATATCGATCGTTTCTGTACTTAAATCAATTTGGTTTTTCTCCAATCTAGAAATCCGCAATACATTTTCCACTTGGGAATGCATTCTTTTATTTTCTTGTCGAATCATCTCTACATACCTCAAAACCTTTTCATCATCTCCCAGAATTTTTGGATTTTTGATAGAATCTAAAGCCAAATTAATAGTTGCAATTGGAGTTTTAAACTCGTGGGTCATGTTATTAATAAAGTCCGTTTTAATCTCTGCTATCTTTTTCTGACGAATCAGCTGGTATAAAGAACTAGAAAAAGCGACAATAATAATGAAAATAAAAAATAATGATAGGAGTAAAATACTTGAAATGCCAGATAATATATGCTCATTCTCGTTTGGAAACGTAAGCTGTAGGTTATAGCTTACGTTTCCTTGTGCGTCATAAAAAAGAGGGTACTTAAAACTTTCCTTTGTATTTATTGTATAGTATCCAGATTTCAATTTTGTTGCCAATCCGTCTATACTGTAAACGCCATATTTAAAGTCTAATCGAATATTTCTTTTCGCCAGTTGTTCTTTGATCGTTCTATTTAATTCATTGTTACTAATCCTTTCATGAATTAGTTTTCTTCGATTCACATCATTCAAAAGATCTACTGCCTGTAGTTTATCGAAATCTGAATACGTTTTAATAAAAGAGTATCGCTCCTCCGATAGTTTTGGAAAATAAGAATCTACATTTTTTATCAGTGAAGATTTAAAAAAGTCTTTTTTTCCGGTAACTCTTTTATAGATAATAGAATCATTATTCAGGAAATCTGTTGGCAGCTTAAAATTCTCTTCTAAAAAAGTACCTCCAAAAGTGATTTTCTCTTTTGTAGTAGTATCTATTTGCTGAATTAAATAGCTTTTCAACTCTGCTTTATCAGCCAAGCCTTTTTTAGCAATTAAATTTTCTATCTTTTTCTGAAACTCTGCTTGTTCTCGCTCATTGATTCGCTCTGCTGCGGCACCTAAAGACTTTTGAATGTCATTTTTAAATTGGGCCTTTTTACTTTCTACAGCGTTGTTAATCCAATATAGTTGTACTGCAATAATTCCAATTAAGGAAATACTCATTAAAACAACGATCAGGATGAACATTTTTTTGCGCATAACCAAATCTACTACTTTAAGAGGTTGTAATTATTGATTTTGAAATAAATTAAGATAATTAATGAAATTTTAAGGATTAATTAACAGTTTAGCGCAATTTTACGAAATAGTATCCTGTTTTTTTGTTAAAATATTATGAATATGATGAACAGATTCCTGGGTGCTTTCAAGCGTAGTGTTGTAAATGACATAATTAGACAACATCACTTTTTTATCCGGTCTCCATTGGGCATTCATTCGAGCCAATACTGCTTTTTTTGTAGTCGAATCTCTCTTCAGAACCCTTCGTATTCGCTCCTCAAAAGGAACAAAGACGGTCATTAAAAAGTCAAATTTTTGGGAGCTTTTACTTTCAAATAAGATTGCACTTTCATAAATGATATAACTTTTTCCTGCATTTTTAAGAACAAAATTTTCAAAATCCTTATGCACTGCAGGATGGACAATACTATTTAAGAGCTCTAACTTCTCTTTATTATGAAAAACAATATTCGCTATATACTCCTTGTTTAATTGATTTTCCGCAAATGTTTCTCTGCCAAATGCTTGTATAAGTTCCATTTGAACAAGTTCGCAAGAATTCATTATCCGCTTTGCTTCCGCATCCGCAATATAAACTGCCACCGTATTAAATTGTTGAAAGAGCTTTGCAACTGTTGTCTTTCCACTACCAATTCCGCCCGTTAAACCAACTATCATTTTAGTTCTGAATTAAAAAATCTATTTTATTAGGTATCATTTTATAACTTTTAATTTCTGACGGTTTGTGCACTAACTTCGGAATTAAATAACCTAAATTACTTTCTTTGGAAATGCCATAATCGCATACTATCTGAAATGAATTTTCACTTAACTTATTAAAATTAGACAAGCCAACAATAAAAGTAACCTGAATTTTTTTTGATAAGGTGTTAATTATCAAACCGTCCGGAACATTAATTATTTGATATTGCACCTCAAATCTACCTTCTGTAAATTTTTCTATTTTTCCGGAGATTGTGATTTCTTTTGCGTCAAACTTCAAATTCTTAATTCCCTCTGGTGTTTTAATGGTTGCTTTTTCCATAAAGTCCATTTTAACGTCTTCCAGCGAGATTTCTAAAAGGTCTATACTCGTTACCGATGATATATAATTTTCTGGCCCCGAAACTAAAATACTATCTGGAACCACTTTCATCTTTTCTGAAAGGTCATACCCGACATGGTACTTTATTTTTAAGTTTGGTTTTAAAGCGAGCTTTTTTGTCACCAAACTTTCTACATTTAAAAAAAGAGTGTCTTTTAAAATCTCCTGCAAGACTATACCCGAAGGCAATTGCTTTTGAATCTGTTGTTTTTGTGGTTTTACCAATAAAAAATGTATCGCTCCTGATTTTTTAAGCAACCTACTCGCACTTATTTCAATCTCTTTTGTGTAAAATCTCGTTTTTAATATTTTAAACCCATTTGCTTTCAATACAATTTCTAATTCCTTTGTAGGGATGTCCTGTAACAATTTGTTTTGTGCGATTTGCACATAAGATATTGGAAAGTGAATGGCAATCGTATACTCCTTAGAAAGCGTTATTAGCAGCCAAATAAGAATAGAAGCCAATAAAAAGCTGATAAATGTTTTTGGTACTTTTTTTTTAAGTTTCAATAGTGGTTTTTATAAGCTGCAATTTACATAAAAGCGAACAAATAAAAAAGTGAGTACTGTCTTAAAGACAATACTCACTTTCCATAGGATACAATAAAAGATTTATTTTTTTACTGGCGCAGCATATCTTTGGCTGAGCTCCATAGAAATCACAGAACTTTCAAATTTAATTTTCCCTGCTCCTGTTTCTATTGTAATGGTATTATCGGAAGCATTTACTTCTGTTATTTTCCCGTGAATACCACTAGAAGTTACCACTTTAGTACCTGTCTTAATTTCAGATTGAAAAGCTTTTTCTTTCTTTTGACGCTTCATTTGAGGCCGTATCATAAAAAAGTATAAAACTAAAATCATTGCTGCAAAAGGAAGCATACTTGCTAAACTTCCTGAATCGAATTGTAAAAAAATTGTAGTGAACATCTTTATATTTTTGCTTTTGGTGTTACAGAACCTCTTAAGGTTAATACTTCTCTACCTGAGGCTGTATTTGTAGTTAAAGTAACTGTTTTCATTTGTCTATTTGGCTTCCCTAAAGTATTGAACTTTACGGCAACTTCTCCAGTTTCTCCTGGCTTAATTGGTGCTTTTGGCCAAACCGGAACAGTACAACCACAAGAGCCTTTTGCACCTGTGATTACCAAATCTATTTCACCTGAATTTGTTACGTTAAAGACCGTCTCAACAATCTCTCCTTCCGCTACAACACCAAAGTCGTATTCCCTTTTATCTAAAGAAATAGAAGCTACTCCTTTCTGAATCTCTGCATCTCTAGATTGTGCATTGACTAAGTTTTCCTTGTTTACTTTTGCAGATGCACTTCCGTTTCCACAAGAAGTCATAAATGTTGTTGCTATTAGTACAGCAATTACTCCTGTTATTTTTTTCATTTTAAATGTATTTTGATGTAAAAATAATAAATTAAATAAGTCCCCTCCCAATTTTAACAATTTTTTTATTCGCAATAAACTCTTTGGATATTTTATCCAATACGCCGTTTATAAAAAAACTACTTTTTGAAGTTGAATAATCTTTAGAAATCTCTATGTATTCATTTATGGTAACCTTCGTTGGGATAGACGGGAAATTAAGAAACTCTGTGATTGCCATTTTAATTAAAATCATGTCTATTTCGGCAATTCTATCCGACTCCCAATTGGGTGTCTTTTCGGCAATAGCTAACTCGTACTCCGCCTGCTTCAAAACCGTTTTTCTAAATAATTGTGAAACAAAATCTTCGTCATCCTTATCTTTGTATAAAGATCCTAATACAAACAAACCAGCTGCCTTTTGCTTACTTAACGTTTTCACTACCCAAGTATTTACAAAAGGGATGTCATCAACCCAGGAAATCATGTTGTCTTCATAATACTCTGCTAACTTTTCATTTGGAGCTATAATTTCCTTAAAAAAATCAACTACAAAGTTCTTATCTCGTTTAAAAGAATGCTCTTCATCTGCTAAATACTTTTCATACAAACTACTCTG
>DPRC01000088.1:3797-4795 GCA_003537695.1 Polaribacter sp. | reverse complement strand
AAGTGAGGCAAAATTTGTAGAAATTCCTTCTTCTATTGAGGACGATTTTAAAATAACCCCTGCACAACTAGCAGCAGCGATTACACCAAAAACAAAAATGGTCTTCTTCAACTCACCAAACAATCCAAGTGGATCGATGTACAGTGAAGAAGAATATAGAGCATTGGCAGCCGTTCTAGAAAAGCACCCTAGAATTTATGTTTTATCAGATGAAATCTATGAACATATAAACTACGGATCAAAAATATTTAGTTTTGCCGCTATTGAAAATATGTACGGCAGAACCATTACTGTAAATGGCTTGGCAAAAGCATTTGCCATGACCGGTTGGAGAATTGGTTATATTGGAGCACCACAATGGATTGCCAAAGCCTGTACAAAAATGCAAGGTCAAGTGACTTCAGGTGCAAATTGTATTGCACAAAGAGCAGCAATTACAGCAGTTTTAGCGCCGGTCTCTAAAATCCAGTTTATGGTAGATGAGTTCAGAGCACGTAGAGATATTGTTGTTGGTTTGTTAAGAGAAATAGACGGATTTAAAGTAAACCTTCCGGAAGGAGCATTCTATGTATTTCCAGATATTTCTGCATTCTTTGGAAAAACAATAGCTGCTATGAAAATTGAAAATGCAAATGATTTTTCTTTATTTCTTTTAGAAAAAGCGAATGTTGCCACCGTGACTGGAGACGCTTTTGGTGCACCAAATTGCATTCGAATGTCCTATGCAGCCTCTGAAATACAATTGCGAGAAGCGATCAAAAGAATAAAAAAGGCCTTGAGTTAAAAGGAACTTTATAGCTACTAAAAAATCCATCTTACAAAGATGGATTTTTTTATTTATAGAATCTTAGTACTTTATACATCCCCTCAAAAAGGCAAGCTTTGCACTACTCCTTCTCTGCCATTTTCTTTACATAATCCGTAATAATCACAATTTGCGTAGGCCCCACTTTACCTTCTATAAACTTAGCATTTTCATGATCTAAAGAAATTCTTCT
>DPRC01000088.1:2906-3496 GCA_003537695.1 Polaribacter sp. | reverse complement strand
TTCATGATCTAAAGAAATTCTTCTAACCGCAGTTCCTTGTTTGGCAACCAAACTAGATCCTTTTACTTTCAAATCTTTAATTAAAACTACAGAATCTCCAGCCTCTAAAATAGCTCCGTTTGCATCTCTGTGAATTATCTTTTCACTCTCATCTAAATGGTCTCCGGACTCCTTTGCAAAGCGCAAGTCATCATCTTCAAGATACAGCATCTCTAATAAGTCTTTAGGCCAACCCTCATTTCTTAAACGAGAAAGGATTCTCCAAACAACCACTTTTACAGCTCTAAACTCGCTCCACATAGCATCATTCAAACAGCGCCAATGATTGACATCCATATCAGAAACACCATCTATTTGAGTTCGACAATTTCCGCAAGCCAACAAGCTGCCATCAACACCACTCCCGCCAACAGTTGAAGTCGGTTTTACTTCATAAATTGATAAATCACTTTTTGAAGTACACAATTCACATTGGTTTCCACTTCTACTTTCTAAATCTTGTTGTAAACTCATGGTATTATTTTAGTTGAGCAAAAATACATTTTTTAATTAATGTGCTCATTTTTATGAGCATAAATTAAAAAAGAAGC
>DPRC01000088.1:551-2515 GCA_003537695.1 Polaribacter sp. | reverse complement strand
TATAAGATATGAATCCAGAAAAAACTGTTTCTGAAGCGATCCTTTATAGGCGTTCAGTGAGAATTTATGATGCAGCGAAACCAATTGATAAGACTGTTGTCAAAAAATGCATTGCACAAGCTGCTTTAGCTCCAAACAGCAGCAATATGCAACTTTGGGAGTTCTACCACATTACTTCTAAAGATATTATTACTCAAATTGCTCCTTTTTGTTTCAATCAAAATGCAGCAAAAACAGCACAGCAATTGGTTGTTTTTATTACTAGAAAAGATTTATGGAAACAACGTGCCAAAGCAAACTTGCGTTTTATGGATTCAAATTTCGGAAAAAACACGCCAAAAGAGGCACAATCAAGTAGAGAAAAAGTAGCCAGAAACTACTATGGGAAAATAATTCCTTTTGCTTATGCAGACTTCTTAGGTGTTTTTGGTTTCTTTAAATATCTAATGATGCAAACGATTGGACTTTTTAAACCAGTGTATCGACAAGTTAAAAATAATGATATGCGAATTGTAGCGCATAAAACTTGTGGTTTGGCTGCACAGAATTTTATGATTTCTATGGCTGCAAAAGGCTATGATACCTGCCCCATGGAAGGCTCTGATACCCTGCGCATAAAAAAACTACTAAAACTACCTTTGGGAGCTGAAATAAACATGATTGTTTCTTGCGGCATTAGAAGCGAAAAGGGCGTCTATGGCGAACGGTTTAGAATTCCTTTTGAAGAAGTATACACTGAAATTTAATAAAGAAACACATGCCTTATGTTCAAAAACAGAAAAAGGGATGCTTTACTTTTTTGACTTCAAAACTAAAATATTTTTACTTTTAAGAATCGCTGCTTGATTTAATTTCATAGGAACAAATTCTCCATTTAAATATTTCTGTGCTTGATCTTTATAATGCGGACTAAAAACACGTCCGGATTGCCCTGTGGGTATAATTGCCAAACTATTATCTACATCAGAAAAATCTACTACTCTTCTCGTTGAAGGACCTGCCAACACTTTATAGTACCCCGTAGCGTCGATATTATAAATTTGATTATTAATCACTTGATCTCCACCGGAAGTTACAAAAGGACCCACATTAAAGTATTTCCTCAGCAAGGCAGATTCGCCTAATGGGTGCTTGTACTCCACAGAAATTACGCGTTCCCAGCGCCAATCTTCCACATTTGCTCCCAGCTGATTTTCTAAAAAGGAGTATGCTTTTTTAAAAGATTTACTCACAATTTCTTGTTTCGTTTCTACTTTATCTTTTGTTGAAATATCGTCCCACCAAACCGATTCATCTCTTTTCACTTGCACAGGTAGCACCTTCTCTATCAGTGGAGTGTTTGCAAATTGATGAAAACCTTCTCCCATTTCATCAGCAAATGTATTTTTCTGAAACTCATAAATCCATCTATTATAAACAACAGGTGCAACTTCATTTTTGTCAAAATTTCCTTTCCAGTTTTCCAAATAGTGTACTGCTATTTTTTCGCTTGGAGAAAGCGCAGCTACCTCCAGCATTTTTAGTAACTCCTGAATAACCTCTGGTGCGGATGGTGCCGTTACATCTAGCATCATTTTCGCAACCTCAGATGACGTCCAATCGTTTTTTGGCGCAACCAAATCAACAATTCTTCTTGCTCTATCTTCAGACAAATAGTACCCAGGATAGAGCATATTCCTAACGGAATCTGGTTGATTATTTGCAGAGTACACGTAGTTCCTTTTTGGATTGATTGCCTGCGGATTTTCTTCAAAATCTAAATATTCTGCAATTTCATCTTTTCCAGAAGCCCCCTCCAAAAAGGTCTTTGTATACAAAGGACGCTCATGAGTATATAGTTTTCCCGATGCAAACCAAGCGATGTTATTTTTCGCATCTCCATACATCATATTCAAACCTGGGGCATGCAATCTACTGGCGCCCTCTTTAAAAGCAGTCAGACTCTTCGCATGGGACATTGTATA
>DPRC01000088.1:0-127 GCA_003537695.1 Polaribacter sp. | reverse complement strand
TAAAGGCCCGTGCTTACTTACTTTAATCGTATATATAGTGTCTTTTTCACCTTTTACTTTTAAGTGTTTATCAACAAAAGTATAGTTCAAATATTCTTCTTTAAATGTATATTCATTCTCGTTTGCT
>DPRC01000064.1:7799-8236 GCA_003537695.1 Polaribacter sp. | reverse complement strand
ATGTTTCCATCTTTATTAATGTGACCAATAAGCAGCACTGGAGTTGCCGTTTCTTTTGCAAATTTTATAAGCTCTGAAGCCGTTTCTCTGATTTGAGAAATACTTCCTGGCGAGGCTTCAATATTATTGGTATGCAGTGTTTGTATCGAATCAATTACCAAAACTTCTGGCTCGGTTTCTTCAATATTTTTAAAGATTTGTTGGGTATTTGTCTCCGTAAGAATTAAGCAATTAGAATTGTTCGCTTCTAATCTATCTGCCCTCATTTTTATTTGAGATTGACTCTCTTCGCCAGAAACATACAGTACCTTTTGACGAATGTTTAAAGCTACTTGCAGTAACAAGGTCGATTTACCAATACCAGGTTCTCCTCCTAAAAGAGTGACAGATCCTTTTACTAGGCCACCCCCTAAAACCGTATCCAATTCGTTGTTATT
>DPRC01000064.1:3971-7386 GCA_003537695.1 Polaribacter sp. | reverse complement strand
TTGTTTCCAAACACGTTTTTCTTCTTTTTGAATGACTTCTTCCACAATGGTGTTCCATTCTTTACAGGCACCACATTGTCCAACCCATTTTGCATGTTGCGTGCCACAGTTCTGACAGAAAAAAGTTGTTTTGGTTTTGGCCATTTTAAAGAGTTTCTTATTGTTATAATTTCAAAGTTACTTATTCTTATTGAAAATGGGTAAGAATAAGAATGCAAACCCACCAAAAACAACAATCATTGCCGTTTGTGCAGTCCACATAATCCAGCCAAAAGCAGTAGCTGTTTCTGCAGGAATGTCAAATAATGCCAAAGCACTAGCTACAGCAATCGGGTATAATCCAACGCCTCCATTGGTTGCAGCGATAGAAAATCCACCCGCAATAAAACCTATTAAAATTCCACCTAAGGGCACACTTAGTCCGTCAATTGCAGGAATTGTTGCCCAAAACATGGCTATATACATACTCCAAATAAATACGGTGTGAAAAATAAATGCCCACTTATTTTTCATTTTAAAGATGCTGGTAACACCCTCTACGAGACCAGATACAAATGTTTTAATTTTTAATAAGAATCCCGATTTTGCTTTTTTCACAAGAGTGGTGAGCACGTAGGAACCGATGCCTAAAACAGCGAGTGCAATGCTAATTTTTAGTGGGTTGAAATTACTAATTAAGAGGTTATAAATAAAGTCAAACTGCACAAAAAGAGTAATTAGAACAACGAAAAGCATCATGATTAAATCCGCAATTCGTTCTGCGACAATCGTACCAAATCCTTTTTCAAAAGGCACTTCTTCATAGTTTGTTAAAACCAAGGCTCTGGAAACTTCTCCTGCTCTAGGGATTGCTAAGTTCACCAAATACCCTACTAAAACAGCTAAAACACTATTTGTAAACTTAGGTTTAAAGCCAAGAGGCGCTAGCATAAATTTCCAGCGATAAGCTCTTGATAAATGACTTAAAATACCAAAGAAAAGGCCTAATAAAATGAAGCTATAGTTTGCTTCCTTGAAATAAGTACCCAATATTTTCAGGGAAATATCAGAAAGGGAATACCAAACTAAAAATGCTCCTATAGCTAATGGCAATACGATTTTTACTATTTTTTTTATCTTCAAACTACGTAAGTGTATGGTCGTTCTTATAAGAGAAAACCAAGGAAGGTTTAAATTATATAGCTTCCTCAAAGCCCTTAAAGCAATAAACGACTCTGATTAAAATATCTCCTCTTGCAACTTTTCTAGCCGCTACCCGTTCAGTATAATTTTTCTATTTTTTCTTAGTACAGGAATTGCAGAGCTTTCTAAATATGCTGCATCTCTTAAATCCCTTATTATAGTCATGTTTCCTTTATAATTTAAACCTGCACCCGCAACTTTTATTCGGTGGTTTTTAGATTTTACAATTGCACGAACAAAGAACAAAAATACTATTTTTTAATTTACAAATTTTCTAACTGAAGGTTGTCAATCAATCTTATTTCGTCAGCAAAAACAGCAATAAATGCCCGATATTTTTTGAAACCTTCCTTGGTTTCTATAGATTCTAGTGATTTTTCATCGGCAACCGTGAAGTATTCTAACTGTAAAGTGGGGTGGTTTTTAAATTGACCTTCAACCCACTGTGTAATTTCTAAAACACTTTGAGTATTAAATTTTATACGGACCTCTTGAAGTACTTTATACACAAAAGGTGCAGCAGCTTTTTGTTTTTTTGACAGTCTTACATTTCTAGAACTCATTGCCAAGCCATCTGGTTGTCTAAAGATTGGACACCCTTTGACCTCTACTTTCAAGCTATGTTTTTCTACCATTTTTTTTATGATTTGGAGCTGCTGAAAATCTTTTTGACCAAAATAAGCTTTGTGAGGGGCTACAATTTTAAAAAGAGTTTTAACAACGGTTCCAACTCCGTTAAAATGGCCTTTGCGAAACTTTCCTTCCATTTGATGTTCTAGCCCATCAAAGTTGAAGTTTTCTGAAGAAATATTATTTTCATATATTTCTTCTACAGAGGGCGTAAATAAAATATCACAAGAGACCGAGTCCAAGAGTTCAATGTCATTTTTTATGGTTTTCGGGTATTTTTTGAGGTCTTCTGCACTATCAAATTGAGTAGGGTTTACAAAAAGACTCACAACAACAATATCGTTCTTTTGCTGTGCTTCTTTAATTAGGGACAAATGGCCGCTATGCAAGGCGCCCATAGTTGGCACAAAACCAACGGTTTTATTGTCGCTTCTATGTGCTAAAAGACAGTCTTTTAGGTCTTTTTTTTTACTGAAAATTTTCATTCTAATTAGATTGGTAAAGTGTGCAAACTTACCATTTTAACACGATATTAGCATAATAATTTGTATTTTTGCCGCTCTCATAAAAGAGTTTGATTTAATGAAGGACAAGAGAATTTTATTTGTTTCGTCTGAGGTGGTACCTTACTTACCCGAAACTGAGCTAGCGTTGACTGCATTTAATGCAGCAAAAAACGCCCATTCTAAAGGAGTACAAACCAGAATTTTTATGCCAAGATTTGGTGTCATCAACGAAAGAAGACATCAATTACACGAGGTGATTCGTCTTTCAGGTATGAATCTAGTTGTAGACGATATGGACATGCCTCTTATCATAAAAGTGGCCTCTATTCCGAAGGAAAGAATGCAGGTTTATTTTATAGATAATGAAGAATACTTTAAACGAAAGGCCGTCTTTACAGATGAGGATGACCAGCTTTTTGAAGACAATGACGAGCGTGCAATTTTCTTTGCAAAAGGAGTTGTAGAGACTGTTAAAAAATTAAATTGGGCACCAGATATTATTCATGTGCACGGTTGGATGGCTTCTTTATTGCCTCTTTATTTAAGAGAATTCTATAAGGAAGAGCCTCTTTTTTCTGAAAGCAAAATTATTACTTCCGTTTACAACAACCCTTTTGAAGGGACCTTAAACGAAAAGCTTGCAGATAAAATAAAGTTTGATTTGAAGGAGAATAAGAAAATAGCAACAGTGAATACACCTAGCCATACTAATATCTTGAAAAGCGCTATCGAGAACTCTGATGCAATTATTCACGGAAGTGAAAACATCTCTGAGGAATTAACCTCTTTTATTGAAGAAAAAAAGGTTCCTGTGCTTGGTTTCCAAGAAGAGAATTTTAAAGAAAGTTATTTAAATTTTTATGCTGACTTAGTTTCAGCCAAATAATTATTTTATTTTGAAAAATATTTTTAAAAAAGGCACCTATGTTGGTGTTTTATTTTTGTCACTTGCAGGTATTATCTCTTGTGAAAAGGATTTCACAGATATAGGGTCTGGTGTTATTAGTAATAATGAGTTTTCAACAGGAGAGGTTGTTTTAGAGGTGGAAATCACACAAAACAATATTACCTCGGTGCGAGCAGATAACATTAGCTTG
>DPRC01000064.1:2058-3816 GCA_003537695.1 Polaribacter sp. | reverse complement strand
CTCTTGTGAAAAGGATTTCACAGACATAGGGTCTGGTGTTATTAGTAATAATGAGTTTTCAACAGGAGAGGTTGTTTTAGAGGTGGAAATCACACAAAACAATATTACCTCCGTGCGAGCAGATAACATTAGCTTGAGTATTTTGGAAACGTATTGGTTGGGAGTTTACAACAAGCCATATGCGAAAAAAATAGAAGCAGGTTTTGTTTCTCAACTTTCGCTGCCGTCAAATCTAGTGACTTCTGAAGCAGCAGTCGTGGACACAACAACGGTGTATAATTTAGATAAAGTAATTTTGAAAATACCGTATACTTCTGTATTTGTAAGCAAGGACGCAGATGGTAAATCAATATTTAGGTTGGACTCAATTTTAGGGAATCCAGCAATACCCACAGCACTAGAGGTGTATCGAAATGGAACTTTTATAAATGTTTTAGATCCTGTAGATCCATCAAAAGAAAATTCATTTTCTTCAGACTTTGTGTATCAAGAAGAAGAGCTATTATCCAATGCGGGTTTTACTTTTAAACCGAATGCTGCTTTGGATACGGTGTTTTACTTTGATAGAATAGATAGAAGTGCAAGTGTTAATAGCACTACAAGCATTCAAGATACCTTAAAGATTTCTAATGCAACCAGTCTACCAGGGCCTTTTTTAGCTGTTCCGTTAGATTTAGATGAAATGAAGCGTTTGTTTTGGGACAAGTTTGAAGATCCTGATTTTTCTTCGTCTGAGGAGTTTCAAACGTATTTCAAAGGAATTATTGTAAAAGTAAACGGAGCAGACGGTGCTTTGGTTCCGATTGATTTGGCGGGAACTCCAACACCTTCAATCGATTTTTTCTACGCGAAAACTATTTTAAAAGGCAGTGATGTTATAGAAAATACTACAAGTACATATAGCTTCCCACTTTCGAATGCAAGAAGTAGTACATATTCCATGTCTTCCGGGACGATGTCGGTTCCAAACGAGAACTTTATAGTTCAGGGAACTGCAGGAACTTCCGCAACAGTCAGAATCTTAGGAGTGAACCTCGAAGAATTAGAAAACAACAATCCTTTAGACCCAATTTTAGAATATAAAGATAAAGATGCTAATAATGATGGTTTTCTAGATTTAGAAGAATTAGCATCTCTTAAAGATGAATCAAATCAAGAAGGTCTTTTAGTAAACGATGCTTTGTTAACTTTTAACGTAAATAAAGCAGCTAGTCCAGACGCGGACCTTTTACCTCAAAAACTTTTGATTTATAAAAATATTCAAAACAATGCTGCGGTAACACCTACCCATATTGAAGATTCTTATACTGAATTTGCTTCATTTGGAGGCGATTTATTGTTAGATGAAGAGGGCGCCCCAGAGCGTTACAACTTTAAAATTACAGACTATATTTCTAATCTGTTAGATGGAACTGGGGATGACTTTCCAACCCTAGAATTAAAAGTTTTTAACAACATCACAGATTTACCTGTAAACGGCTCAGGGGTGTTAGATCTAAATGTAAAAACATACAATTGGAATCCAAGATCGGTGCTTTTGTTAAATGGAGATAATGCAACGAATGGTGTTGAAAAAGCACAATTAAAGATATCGTATACAGAGAAAAAGTAGTACATCATTTATCAACCAACTTAAGAAACAATTGCTATGTGTGGAATAACAGGTTATATCGGGTATAGAGACGCGTACCCTATTGTCATAAACGGTCTAAAAAGATTAGAGTATCGCGGCTATGATAGCTCCGGGATCATGATGTT
>DPRC01000064.1:0-1641 GCA_003537695.1 Polaribacter sp. | reverse complement strand
AAAAAAAAAGGAAACATAGGTATTGGTCACACACGGTGGGCTACACACGGAGTTCCAAATGATGTAAATTCTCATCCACACACTTCTCAATCCGGAAATTTAGTAATCGTTCACAACGGAATCATAGAGAACTATGATGCGCTTCGGAAAGAATTAATTTCTAGGGGATATGTTTTTAAAAGTGATACCGATACTGAAGTTTTAGTTAACTTAATAGAAGAAGTTAAGAAAAACCAAGGTTGTAAACTTGGAAAAGCGGTTCAGTTGGCATTAAATAATGTCATAGGAGCCTACGCTATTGCTGTTTTTGATAAAGAAAAGCCAAATGAAATAATTGTAGCACGTTTAGGGAGTCCAATTGCAATTGGCATTGGAAAAGACAACACTGAATTTTTTATAGCTTCAGATGCTTCTCCTTTTATTGAGTATACAAAAAATGCTATTTATTTAGAAGATGAAGAATTAGCAATTATTAAGATAGGAAAAGGTATAAAAGTTCGGAAGATCAAAAATGATGTTCAGGTACACGCCAATGTTCAAAAACTCAAACTGAGTTTAGACCAAATAGAAAAAGGTGGATACGATCACTTTATGCTTAAGGAAATTCATGAACAGCCGAAAGCTATAGTCGACACGTATCGTGGAAGAATGTTGGCAGATGAGGGTATTATTAGATTGTCGGGAATAGATGATCATATTAATAAGTTCTTAAATGCAGAGCGCATCATTATCGTTGCTTGTGGTACTTCTTGGCATGCAGGTTTGGTGGGAGAGTATCTTATCGAAGACAAGGCTCGTATTCCTGTAGAAGTCGAATATGCCTCAGAATTCAGGTATAGAAACCCTATAATTACATCTAAAGATGTGGTGATTGCGATTTCGCAGTCCGGTGAAACGGCAGATACATTGGCAGCCATTAAATTAGCAAAAGCAAAAGGAGCATTTGTTTTTGGTATATGTAATGTGGTAGGATCTTCTATCGCAAGAGAAACAGATGCAGGAGCATATACACATGCAGGACCAGAAATTGGAGTCGCATCTACAAAAGCGTTTACAACACAAATTACACTTTTAACCCTTATCGCGTTAAAGTTAGCTTCGAAAAAAGGAGAAATTTCTAAGCCTCAGCTTAGAGCGTTCATGCAAGAAATGCAGTTAATTCCTAAGAAGATAGAAACCCTATTAAAAATCGAAGAGAAAGTAAAGGAGATTGCCGCTGTTTATAAAGATGCAACCAACTGTCTGTACTTGGGGAGAGGGTTTAATTTCCCAGTAGCTTTAGAGGGTGCTTTAAAGTTAAAAGAGATTTCATACATCCATGCAGAAGGCTATCCTGCAGCAGAAATGAAACATGGGCCAATTGCTTTGATTGACGAAAACATGCCAATTTTTGTAATTGCAACAAATAAAGGACACTACGAAAAAGTAGTAAGTAATATTCAAGAAATTAAATCTAGAGCAGGTAAAATTATTGCAATTGTTACAGAAGGAGATACTCAGGTAAAAGAAATTGCTGATCATGTAATTGAAATTCCAGAAACGGAAGAAGCCTTAGCACCTTTGTTAACGACAATACCTTTTCAGCTGCTTTCTTATCATATTGCAGTCATGTTGAATAAGAATGTAGATCAACCTAGAAAT
>DPRC01000133.1:750-9731 GCA_003537695.1 Polaribacter sp. | reverse complement strand
TAAAATGAAATACTGCCAAACAATACTTGTATGCTTATTGTAATGCTGTTTTTTTTGAAGCTTTTTTCGTTTCCCTAAAAACTTGTAAAAGTTTTTATAAAAACTAATGTGTGCTTTTAAAATAGCAAAGGTATGCACCGGTCTGAGTTCAAAAAGGAATTTTATGCCTGCAATACCATCGAGAATTAAACGCGAGAAAATAACAAACAGAAACCATTTTGCTGGAACATTTTTGACCACATTTAACAAACTGTTTCTAAAGTTTAAATAAGTTTTTTGTGGATTGGTTTCGTGCAAAGTAGCCCCACCCAAATGAAAAACAGTGGAATTTCCAACATACTTTACTTTATAACCAACATTTTGTGCGCGCCAACAGAGGTCTATTTCCTCTTGATGTGCAAAGTAATCCTCATCCAGACCGCCTATTTCGTGGTATACTTTAGAACGAATGAAAAGACAAGCACCCGAAGCCCAGAAAATTTCAGTCACATCATTAAATTGTCCCTCATCGATTTCTAAATCGTTAAAAACACGACCTCTGCAATAAGGATAGCCGTATAAGTCTAAAAACCCACCACCAGCACCCGCATATTCAAATCTATTTCTATCTTTTAAATCGAGTAACTTGGGCTGTATAATTGCAGTTTGTTGCTCTTTTTCAAAGACAGATAAGACAGGAGCAAGCCAGTTTTCTGTTACTTCCACATCCGAATTTAATAGACAATAAATGTCTGCTTCAATAGTTGCCAAAGCATCATTATAGCCTTTTGCATATCCTCCGTTACTCTTGTTTTCTATGATATTTACAGCTGGGTAATAGGTCCTCACATATTGGATAGAACTATCTGTAGAAGCGTTGTCAGCTAAATGAATAGTAGCCAAATCTGCACTAAAATTAAGGATTGCAGGTAAAAACTCTTCTAAGAGTTTCTGTCCGTTCCAATTTAATATGACAATTGCTGTTTTCAAGGGGTGAATTTACAGTTAAAAAATGAGATTTTAGATAAACTTTTTTTAATTATACCTGTCTTAGAAGTGAATTTTGAAAGACAAAAATGGCGCGTTTGAATTTACTTGTAATCTGGAATTTCCTTTAAAAAAAGATAGGTTTCTTTTTCAAAATCCATTTTACAATAAAAATGACTCAAACCGTTTGTGACCACTAAGAAGTTTGCTCGTAACTTTGAATTATAGCGTGCAATTTGATCAAAAGTTGCCTGTGTTATTTTAATCTTTGGGGCTTTGCACTCTACAATGATTTCTGGATTGCCATCTTTATTAAATACTAAAATATCACTTCTTTTTTTTAAATTATTCACCAGTACTTGTTTCTCTATTGCGATTAAAGACGCAGGGTACTTCTTTTCTTCAATTAAAAATTGCACGAAATGCTGGCGAACCCATTCTTCTGGAGTTAAAACCATATATTTTTTTCTCAAATTATCAAAAATAAGCGTCTTATTTTCGTTACTTTTGAGTTTAAATTTATAGTTGGGTAAGTTCAGTTTTTGCATTTTCATTGCAACGAATATCACAAATAAAAATGATTTACAAAAAAGAAACCGATACTATTATTAGAACTTTATTTTAAATTCCTAAGAAAAGAGGTCGCGGTATTGCAGAACTCAAACACAAGGAAGCTTTTAAAATAGGAGTGGAGTGAAAAAAGAGGAATTATATTCGTGAATTTGCGTTAGCAATAGAAGAGATAAGAAAATGAATGAGATAAGGAACATTGTTTCAGATATAAAAAGTGGGAATATAAAGCCCATTTATTTTTTAATGGGCGAGGAGCCTTATTATATCGATAAGATTTCTGATTATATAGAAGCGCATGTGTTAGCGGATTCGGAAAAAGGGTTTAATCAGCAAGTGATGTATGGAAGGGATGCAACAATAGAAGATATTGTGGCTGCCGCTAAGCGTTACCCAATGATGGCAGAAAGACAGGTCTTAATAATTAAGGAAGCACAAGATTTAAGTAGAAATATTGAAAAGCTTGTTTCTTATGCAGAAAACCCGCAACCAACCACTGTTTTAGTATTAAATTATAAATACAAAAAATTAGACAAACGAAAAAAATTACACAAAGTAATTGCTAAAACAGGGTTTATATTTGAAAGTAAAAAACTGTACGAAAATCAAGTTTCAGATTGGATTCGGAAAGTACTGAGTGAAAAGAATTATAAGATTGAGCCGAAAGCGTCTTTAATGTTAGTAGAATTTTTAGGCACTGATTTAAGTAAGATCTCTAACGAATTAGGCAAGCTGATGCTGGTATTACCAGCGGGAACAATTATTAGTGATACTCACATTGAAGAGAATATAGGGATTTCGAAAGATTTTAATAATTTCGAATTAAGAAAGGCTGTCGGGGAGAAGCAAATTGTTAAAGCAAATAGGATTATCAAATATTTTGGAGAAAACCCGAAGAACAATCCATTGATAATGACAATTTCTCTTTTGAATGGATATTTTACACAACTGCTGCTATTTCACGGTTTGAAAGATAAATCCAAAAGTGCTGTTGCCAGAAACTTGGGTGTTAATCCCTATTTTGTAGATGAATATTTTGTAGCAGCTAGAAATTACCCCATGCGAAAGGTAGCGCAAGTAATTGCATTTTTAAGAGATGCGGATGTCAAAAGCAAAGGTGTTGGAGCAAATCAAAGCAATGAGGATATTCTTAAGGAACTACTTTTTAAAATTTTACACTAAAATGAATATATAAACAGCGCAGCATTTAAAGAACGTTTCTTTTCACCAAATCAAAAAAGTATATGAAAACATTTTTAATTATCATAGGAGCGCTTCTCTTTCTTTTTGTGGGAGCACAAATCTATTTTTATAAGAGTAGTAATAATATAGAAGGATATCAATACGATGTCTTAACATCCTTCGAAGGTTTTGAAGTTAGAAAATATGAAGCGAGCTTATTTACAACTGTAAAATTAGATACCGATAAGTATAAACAAGCCTCAGGGAAGGGATTTTCTATTTTAGGAGGATATATTTTTGGAAAGAATGGGAGACAAGAGCGCATGTCTATGACTTCTCCTGTTGCCATGACCTTAGCGGATAAAATGACCATGTCCTTTTTAGTACCGCAGGGCTTAACGAAGAAAAACCTACCAAAACCAGACAATATAAATATTAAATTTTTAGAAGTTCCAGAAAAGAAAATGGCTGCAATTACTTTTAGTGGGTGGGCAAGTGATGCGAAAATTAAAAAATATAAAGAGCAGCTAATTCAATTGTTAGATAAGAACAACATTAAATACACTTCTAACTTTTCAGTATTAGGATACAATCCCCCATACGAGTTGTTTTTCCGCAGAAACGAAATTGTTGTAGAATTGGATTGATAGTATTCCTGTTTTTGAACTGCTCAAAGCTTTTATAAAAGAATATGAAAAGTATTCGCTTTACCTCCAAATAAATACCATTCAGACTATTTAATTTTTAGCGTTTTTTTACCTTCCACGGTGATTTCAGAGCCTTCTGCAAGCATCACAGAGGCAGGTGATAGGTGATTTAAAAACTCAAACTCTGCGCCATATACCATTTCAAAATCTACTTTGATCTCAGCGCTTTGCACCTTATACTCCTTCCACCTGGGATGTGTTACTTCATATTCATTCGTCACATGACCGTTTACTTTGGCATATCCCCAGTAGTGCTCTGTGATAAATTCAGTTTCGCTGTTTGCTGCTATTTCAGTAGCATTTAGTGCCGCAGTTACTTTAAAAGATTGCCAGGACTTCTTTTTTTTCCATTCGTATGTTACTACTCTATTTTTACTATTTTCCTCCCATTGGTGGCGCATGGGTAAGGTTTCATAGTGCTCGTTATACAAGGTGTTTGCAACAAGGGTTAGTGCAGGCTTCGGTACAATTTCTTTGATAAATACAGCCGCGCGTTTCCAAGTATTATTTTCAAATCGCCTCACATAAAATCGAAGATTTACTTCTTCAAAATTAATATGAAAAGGAATTTTAATACCTAATATTTTGGTATTCATAAACATAAACCCAATCAAGCTGACATAGCATTTTCCTTCCCAAAAGTCTAATTCCGTTCCAGGAGGAACATAGTTCTCCAATATTTTTGGATCAATGACATAATTTGCTACCGCAAGTTTTCTCCATTCTGCATTTAAAAAGCTCATTTTTGTATTGTTTTATACAACGAAACATAGTGGTTGCAACGTCCAGACTGTTATAATAATCTCAAACAAAGTTAATTTTTTTTGAGCACACCATCAATGTGAGAACTCTTAGTTTTTAGTTAAAAAAAAACCTGATTTCTATTTGAAATCAGGTGTTGAATTATTTTTTTAA
Source organism: Polaribacter sp. (assembly GCA_003537695.1). GTDB lineage: Bacteria > Bacteroidota > Bacteroidia > Flavobacteriales > Flavobacteriaceae > Polaribacter. The sequence continues at coordinate 5,391 of DPRC01000133.1, read as the reverse complement.
ATAAATTTTATCATATAAATCTTGGTAGGTATTTCTAATGACTTCTCGTTTCATTTTCATGGTTGGAGTGAGATGTCCACTATCTATAGACCAGACGTCGGGAGTTAACTCAAAACGCTTGATGCGTTCCCAGTTTCCAAAATGAGTATTTCCTTTGTCTACCTCTAATTGAATTCTGTTAATGACCACTTCAGAATTTATAATTTCTTCATTTGTTGTGCCAATTTTATGTTCTTTTTTAAGAATCCAATCTTTTATAAATTCAAAATTTGGCTGAATCAGTGCTGCCGGCATTTTCTCTCCCTCACCGATCACCATAATTTGCTCTATGAATAAGGATTGTTTCAGCGCTCCTTCTAATAACGGTGGTACGATGTATTTTCCTCCGGAAGTTTTAAACATTTCTTTTGTACGTCCTGTAATTTTCAGAAAGCCATCAGCATCGATCTCTCCCTTATCACCAGAATGAAAATATCCGTCTTTAATTACTTCGGCCGTTTTTTCAGGATCTTTATAATATCCTTGCATAATATTAGGACCTTTTATTAAAATCTCACCGTTTTCAGCAATTTTAACCTCTACATCACTTATTACTCTACCAACAGTTCCAACTCTAAAGCCTCTTACTCCATTTTCTTCCATAAAACTCACAGTCGTAACAGGAGAGGTCTCTGTTAAACCATAGCCTTCCATAATCGGCATTCCTGCCGCTGTAAAAACTCTTGTCAGTCTTTGTTGTAAGGCAGAAGCTCCAGAAACCATCAGCTTTAGTTCTCCTCCAAGGGCAGCCTGCCATTTAGAAAAAATCAGTTTTCTTGCAATACTTAGTTGCTTTTCGTACCACCAACCATTTGCACCATAAGGTTCATATCGTAAACCGAGGTTTACAGCCCAGAAAAATAATATCTTTTTTATACCTTTTAAGGTTTCCCCCTTTAAAATTATTTTATCATAAATCTTCTCATACAGGCGCGGAACCGCCGTCATTACATTTGGCTTTATATCCTGCGCATTATCAGTAAGTTGTTCAAGTCCTTCAGCAAAATAAATTTCTGTACCACAATATTGATATAAATACAAAATCATCCGCTCAAAAATATGACATACAGGCAGAAAACTTAAGGCTTTGTCTTTTCCATTTGCCAGCGGTACGTATTTTTCACTTGCAAGCACATTGGAGACGATATTGGCATGTGACAGCATTACTCCCTTTGGTCTTCCTGTAGTTCCAGAGGTATATATTAACGTAGCTAAATCCTCAGCGTTCACTTCCTTTTTTCGCGCTTCTACTTCAACTTGATTGTCCGTGTCTTTCCCAGCTTCTAAAACGTCTTTCCAACTCTTTTCATCAATAATATCGTCAAAAGTAAATATTTCTTTTACACTAGTGTCTCCTTTAATTTGATTGAGTTTTTCTACGATATCACGATCAGATGCAAAGCAATAAATTGCTTCTGAATGGTTTAAAACATAGGCATAGTCTTCTTTGGAGATGGTCGGGTAGATGGGCACACTTTGCGCGCCTGTTTGCAGAATTCCAATATCACAAATATTCCATTCTGTTCTATTGGTTGTGGAGATGAGTGCTATTTTATCATTGGGCTGTACCCCTAATTTTAACAAACCTCTGCTAATTGCATTTGCTTTGTCTATATATTCCTGTGTAGAAGTAGAAACCCACTTTCCATCATATTTTGTAGTAAGTGCTTTTTTAAGATTATATTTTTCAAGCTGATAATAAGGGAAGTCAAATATGCGTGTAATTTCTATTGCCATAAAGTTCTTGTTTTCTAGAACTGCAAAATATGAAATTTACACGGTATTCGCAAATACTTAATAAATTGCTTTTGAATTAAGAATTATATATTTTCTGATGCAGATTTTTATATTTTTCTTTAATAATCTTCCTTCGCATTTTCATTGTAGGGGTAAGGTGTCCTCCATCAATTGTCCATTCGTCGGGAGTGATCTCGAATTTTTTAAGTTGTTCCCATTTTCCGAATTGTTGGTTGTAGAAGTCAAACTCTTTTTGAATTCTCTGTATGAGTTTTTCATCCCTAGTGATGTCTGTAATACTGTGTTGGTGTCTTTTTGCCCACTCGTAAACAAAATCGAAATTTAGTTGTAGCAGTGCAGCAGGCATTTTCTCGCCTTCGCCAATCACCATAATCTGTGCTATAAAACGCGATTGTTTAAATTCACTTTCAAGGGCAGCAGGCGCAATATATTTACCACCGGAAGTTTTAAACATTTCTTTTTTTCGATCGGTAATTGTAAGGAACCCCTCAGCGTCTAATTCTCCAATATCTCCCGTATGCAAATATCCATCCACAATGGTTTGCCGGGTGAGTGCTTCATTTTTATAATACCCCATCATTATATTGGGTCCTTTCATTAAAATCTCTCCATCTTGAGCTATTTTAATTTCTATTCTATTCAGAGCTTTGCCAACAGTACCTATCTTTAGGCCATTATTTCTTAAGTCGTTTAAAGTTCCTCCAGGAGCAGATTCTGTCATGCCATACCCTTCAAAAATTTGCATTCCAGCTGCTGAAAAAACTCGGATTAATCGCTGTTGTAGTGGGGCACTTCCTGAAAGCATAAACTCCAATTCTCCACCCAGGGCTTCCTGCCATTTAGAGAAAATAAGTTTGTGTGCAACCTTCAATCTAAAATAGTACCAGGCACTATTCTCCTTGTAAGGTTTATACTGTTCTCCTAAATTTACTGCCCAGAAAAATAATGCTTTTTTTATTCCAGTAAGCAGGCTTCCTTTGTCAATAATTTTATCAAATATTTTTTCTAAAAGTCTTGGTACTACTGTTAAAAAATGAGGCTTTACCTCTCTTATATTATCGCCTAATTTTTCAAGACTTTCCGCAAAATAAATCTCGAAACCTCTGTATTGAGAGTGATACGAGGAGGCCCTTTCAAAAATATGACAAATTGGTAGATAACTGATAATTCTTTTTTTATTGCTTTTTAAATCTAATTTATCCGCAGTCATAAAAATATTTTGAACCAAATTCCTATGTGAGAGCATGACACCTTTTGGAGTGCCTGTAGTTCCGGAAGTATAAATTATTGTAGCTAAGTCCGTTTCTTTTACTTCTTGTTTTCGTTGCTCAACTGCTGTTTGTAAGGTTTGATCTTCGCCAAGACTAAGGAAGGAATTCCAGCTGTCGTCTCCTTCAAACTCTTTAAAAGAAAAGACCTTTTTAAGATTTGTTTGCTCCTTTACTGCATTTACTTTCTCTAATAAATCATCATCAGAAACAAAGCAATACTGCGCATCAGAGTGGGTTAGGATATAGGCATAATCTTTACTGGAAAGTGTTGCATATAAAGGCACATTTTGTGCTCCAACCTGCAAAATACCAATGTCTAATACATGCCATGTATAGCTATTGTTTACAGTAATTACAGCGATTTTATCGTTCGGTTGAACTCCGAGTTTTAAAAGGGCTCTACTTGCCATATTTGCTTGGTCGATATATTTCTGTGTAGAAATATCTTTCCAAATATTATTTTCTTTGTAAACGAAACATTTTTCTTGTGAGTATTCCTGCAATTGATATTGGGGGAAATCAAAAAGCCGTGTTGGTTTTTTGGTCATTGAAATGAATTTTGTTCACTACAAGATACTCAAAAAGGATGAACTATCTAATGAATCCTTTTTTCTAAGTTTTAAAATATTTATTTATTGCACGTATCAATCCATTTTTTAGCATTGATAAATGCAGTGAGCCAAGGAGAAACTTCATCCTTTCTTCCCGCGGGATAGTTTGCCCAGTTCCACTGGAAGGTAGAGCGCTCTATGTGTGGCATGGTGACCAAATGTCTTCCGGTTAAGTCACTCATCATTGCAGTGTTATAGTCGGAGCCATTGGGGTTATTCGGATATCCCTCGTAGCCGTATTTTGCAACGATATTGTAATTTTCTTCCTTTTCAGGCAAGCTAAATTTTCCTTCACCATGAGAAATCCAAACGCCCAATTCTGTTCCTGCTAAAGAAGATAACATTACAGAGTTGTTTTCTTGAATTTTCACAGAGGTAAAAGAGCTTTCATGCTTTTGAGAGTCATTGTGCACTAATTTACCATGCACTTTATGTTTAGGATTGATTAAATCCAATTCCATCCACAATTGTGCCCCATTACAAATACCAACAGACAGTGTATCGTCTCTTTTAAAGAAGTTCTTTAAGGCTTTTTTTGCTTTTGCATTGTATAAAAATGCACCCGCCCAGCCCTTTGCAGAGCCAAGAACATCTGAATTAGAAAAACCACCAACAGCGCCAATAAATTGAATGTCTTCTAAAGTTTCACGGCCAGAAATTAAATCGGTCATGTGCACATCTTTCACATCAAAACCAGCTAAATACATGGCATTTGCCATTTCACGCTCAGAATTAGAACCTTTTTCTCTGATGATTGCCGCCTTTGGTTTTGAAGCCTTTGCACTAATTTTTGGCAAGTTTCCTTTAAAGTTTTTTGGAAATGTATAGGTTAAAGGCTGCTTTTTATAATTATCAAAGCGGTCTTGTGCCAATCCATTAGCAGTTTGTTTACTGTCTAGTAAAAAAGAAGTTTGATACCAAACATCTCTCATTTCAGCAACATCAAAAGAAAACGCTTCTTC
>DPRC01000133.1:0-665 GCA_003537695.1 Polaribacter sp. | reverse complement strand
ATTTGCCATTTCACGCTCAGAATTTGAACCTTTTTCTCTGATGATTGCCGCCTTTGGTTTTGAAGCCTTTGCACTAATTTTTGGCAAGTTTCCTTTAAAGTTTTTTGGAAATGTATAGGTTAAAGGCTGCTTTTTATAATTATCAAAGCGGTCTTGCGCCAATCCATTAGCAGTTTGTTTACTGTCTAGTAAAAAAGAAGTTTGATACCAAACATCTCTCATTTCAGTAACATCAAAAGAAAACGCTTCTTCATTATTTTTAATAGTTACGGTTCCTGAATTATTAGCAGTTCCTATTTTGAATGCGGTAATTCCCATTTCCTCAAACGCTGCTTCTACAGAGGCATCTGCTTGAAAAACAATTCCTGCATTTTCAGAAAATAATACTTTAATAGTATCTTCTTCATTCAATTCCGAAATATTAAAATCTGCACCTAAGTTGACATCCGCAAAGCACATTTCCAATAGCGTAGTAATAAAACCACCAGATGCAATATCGTGTCCGGCTTTAATTTTGTCAGCTTTTATTAATTTTTGAATGGTGTTAAATGTTTTCTTTACATAAGAAGCATTGGTTACATCCGGAGCTTCATTTCCAATTGTATTTAAGGTCTGATTGAACGAGCTAGCACCCAATTTATAGGCGTCTTGAGAAACATTAATAT
>DPRC01000130.1:583-3731 GCA_003537695.1 Polaribacter sp. | reverse complement strand
GCAGGTTTTTTGTTTTTGGTGATTATGGTCCGCCAATTAATCAAGGACTTGCAAAATATTAAGGGTGCAATTGCAAATAATTATAGTACTTTTCCAGTGGTATATGGTGAGAAAAAAACAAAGCAGCTTGCCATTTTGCTTTTGGGTTTTACCAGTATTCTAGTCGTTATTTTATTTAGGTATGCGGAGATTGGAAGCATGCAATACTTTTTTTATTTTGCCCTTGTAGTCTTGCTGATTGTAGGCATCTATCTTTGGCAGTCTAATACAAGAAATGATTATAGAATACTTCATAATATTTTAAAACTTCTTTTATTGCTAGGGGTTGTATGCCTGCTATTTTCAGATACTTCGCTGCTTTTAGATAAAGTAATCAATAGATTGAACTAGAGTTCAAGAATATAACTACCTTTGCAAAAATTTTTATAATGAAATCAGATAGAAACTCGTCGAGAGGACGACAAGAAGGTAAAAAAAGCACTCCTCTAAGTAGAAAAAGTGCACCGTCAAGCAAGAAAAGTACTCCTTTAAGTAGAAAAAGTCCAAAAAAAACATTTACTAAAATTAAAGAAGGACCTAAGTCTGACGAATCTACAGGAATTCGTCTAAACAAGTACATTGCCAATTCAGGAGTTTGCTCTCGTAGGGAAGCAGATACGTATATCGAACACGGAAGTGTGGAGGTAAATGGGAACTTGGTAACAGAAATGGGGTATAAAGTGCAGCCAGACGATCTTGTTCGTTTTGATGGCACAAGTATCACTCCAGAGCAAAAGAAATATATTTTATTAAATAAGCCTAAAAATTACATTACAACCATGGATGATGACCGTGGTAGAAAAACAGTGATGGATCTAGTTTCAAATGCTTCAAAGGAAAGAATATATCCTGTTGGACGTTTGGATAGAAATACTACAGGCTTGTTGTTATTTACGAATGACGGGGAGTTGGCTAAAAAGTTAACACATCCAAAACACGATGTACGTAAATTATACCATGCTTCATTGGACAAGAAATTAGAATTAAAAGATCTTGAGAAATTACGTGGAGAGGTAATAATTGAAGGTAAAAAAGTATTTATTGATGCTGTTTCTTATGTAGAAGGACAACCGAAGTCTGAAGTAGGAATTGAAATACATTCTGGTAGAAACAGAATTGTACGTAAGATTTTTGAACACTTAGGATATAAAGTAAGTAAATTAGATCGTGTAATTTTTGCGGAACTAACAAAGCGGAACTTACCGCGTGGAAGATGGAGAGAATTAACCAATCAAGAGTTGAGTAATCTTCAAATGTTGAAGTAAGTTGTTGAGAACAAAAAATTCCAAAACCTTTTAGAAGTTAACTTCTAAAAGGTTTTTTTATGCCTTTTGAACAATGTAGTCAACCAGCTTAGCAGCCAATCCAGCAGTGCGATGATCAATGTCGAAGTCAGGATTTAGTTCTGCGATGTCACAAGAAATCACTTGCTTGCTTTGGAATAAAAAGTCCAAGGCTTTGTAGACAAAGTTCGGAGTAAACCCCAGTGTAGAAGGCGCACTTACACCAGGTGCATAGGCAGATGAAAAACCATCTAAATCTATGGTGATGTAGAGAACGTCTACGTTTTCGATAAAATTTTGTAGTTTGCTTTTTAAGGTTTCATCAAAGGCTTCACAATCTAAACTTGAAACATAAGAGACCTTCTTTTCTGCGGCTATTTCAAATAATTCTTTAGTGTTTGCTTGTTGTTGAATTCCGATTGCAAAATAATTTACATGGGTATGCTCTGATAATATCTGGTGGAAAGGAGTTCCTGAATTGGGTTGTGTTTCAACGGCTCTTAAATCAAAATGTGCATCAAAGTTTATGATTCCGATTTTGTTTTTTGAAACGTTTTTGAGAGCCTCTTTAATGCCATTAAAATTTGCGTAGGCAATATCATGTCCGCCACCAATTGCAATGGGTAATACTCCGTTGGTAATTAATTTATGGATAGTTTTAGAAAGCGCTTTTTGGCAATCTTCTAAATTTTCATCAACACAAATGACATCCCCAAAGTCTGTAATTTTTTTGTTTTTAAAATGAATTGGAAGTTTCCCTAACTTATGACGCACATTTTTTGGTCCTTTTTGAGCACCAATTCTACCTTGATTTCTTTGCACACCTGTATCACAAACATATCCAATGATGCCAATATTAGTGCTCTTGTTATTTTCTAAATCTTCAATATCAGCAACTAGTATCTCTTGATGCCAATATTGATTTTTAAGTGCAGTAATGCGTCCGGAATAGCAGGTTTTGTCTCCAGCTTTGTAGCCAACGTTTAAATCTTTAAAAAAACTCATAGCTATGATTATTTAATTCTTTCTCCTTTTAAAAATACTTTTTCAATAGCGTGATTTCCAAAAGAATACGGGATAAAATGATAGGAGTTAATTGCTTTTGTTAAAATTAAATTCGCAAATTTCCCTTTTGAAATTGAACCGACTTTGTCTTGTAAGCCCATGGCATATGCACCGTTAATGGTCGCTGCATTTATAGCTTCTTCAGGTGTCATTTTCATTTTTATGCAGGCAGTAGCCACTGCAAAATTCATGTTACCAGAAGGTGCAGAACCCGGATTATAATCTGTTGCCAAGGCCAAAGGCAAGCCTGCATCGATCATTTTTCTAGCTGGAGTATAGGGAATACTTAAAAAATAGGAGCAACTAGGCAAAGCAACAGGCATTGTTTTAGTATTTTTCAAAGCGTCAATATCTTCGGTTCTCATCTCTTCTAAATGATCTACCGACAACACATTGTTTTCAATTCCAACTTGAATTCCGCCAATGGCAGTAAACTGATTTACGTGAATTTTTCCGACCAAACCGTGTTTTTTTCCAGCTTCCAAAATTTGCTGTGTATCTGCAACTGAGAAGTATCCTGTTTCGCAAAAAACATCTATAAAATCTGCAAGGTTTTCTTTTTCAATAGCGGGAAGGATGTCGGCAATTAATAATTGTATATACCCACTTTTATTATCTTTATACGCAGTAGGAACTGCATGTGCACCCAAAAAGGTCGCTTTTATTTGCAGTGGATACTTTTCTTTCAATTTTTTAATCACTCGCAGCATTTTAAGTTCTGCGTCTTTTGTTAAGCCATACCCAGATTTAATTTCTACAGC
>DPRC01000130.1:0-170 GCA_003537695.1 Polaribacter sp. | reverse complement strand
TTTTGCAGAGTTTAAAATTCCTCCACCATTGTCTGCAATTTCTTTATAAGAACGTCCGTGTATTCGAGCTACAAATTCACCCTCTCTATTTCCTGCGTAGACAATATGTGTATGAGAATCACACCAAGAAGGCAATATCATTTTACCGGTTGCATCAATTGTTTTTATTT
>DPRC01000161.1:26173-26586 GCA_003537695.1 Polaribacter sp. | reverse complement strand
ATCTTTAAATCTTCTTCATTTTCATAATACTCATAAAAAATAGTAGCAATAGGAGATGCGTAACTTTCATCTTCTTTGATCATTAAAAAACCATTTTCTAAGAGATCAAATAAACTCATCAAATAAACAGCCTTGTTGTAATCGTAATTATTCGCATATTTTGCATTGTTGATAATGTCTTTTTTCACAAACATTCCATTGAAGAAGTTATTGAAATCGTACCCTTTTGGAACATAGAGTTTAGAGACAGATCTGCATCCCAAACCAAAATAGGTAAAAACATCTTCTGCTAATTTTTCCAAATCAACTTCAGATTCTTTTCCGGTAAGCACAGCAACTGAATTTCTGCTTTTTCGAATGATATTTGGTTTGTCTTTAAAATAAAACTCAAAGTATCTCGCAGTGTTGTCACT
>DPRC01000161.1:23649-25777 GCA_003537695.1 Polaribacter sp. | reverse complement strand
TTGAAGCTTTCTTCTACGTATTCTAAGTATTTTGCTAAAAAAGGAAGCAAATGTTTATCGTTAGAAGATTGTTTTACTAGTACTGAATGGCCAGCTATCAAAACGGATAAAAAATCATGAAATCCAACCAAAGGAATGTTTCCAGCCATAACGATGGCTACTCGTTTAGGCGCATTTACAGAAAGCTCATTTTCGGCAACCCAAGTTTCTAAATTATTTTTAGTAAGCGCTGAAGACCAGCTTTCTATGGCAAACAAAATGTTATCTTTTGTAAACCATGAGTTGTTTTCCTGCGCTATTTTTAGTTGGTGCTTGAAACCATCAAAAAACAAGTCGTTGTGTGCTATTTCAGCTTTCATTTCAATTTTCTCTTGAGAAAACTGACTTAAAAAAGCTCCTAATTTTACAAAAGCAGTAATTCTATTTTGAATACTATCCATTTATTTTGGTTGTGACTTATTTTGGCGTTATTTTTGCAATTGCAAAGGTACAAAACAGAAAAGAAAGTTATGGCAATAATAATAACAGATGAATGTATAAATTGTGGGGCATGCGAACCCGAATGTCCGAATACAGCAATTTATGAAGGCGCAGATGATTGGAAATATTCAGATGGAACAGATTTAAAAGGCAATGCTGTTATGCCAAATGGCAAGTCCGTAAATACAGATGAAGATCAAGAACCAGTAAGTGACGAGGTCTATTTTATTGTTGCTGATAAATGTACTGAATGTAAAGGGTTTCATGACGAACCGCAGTGTGCAGCTGTATGCCCGGTAGATTGTTGTGTGCCAGATGATGATCATGTAGAAACCGATGAAGAGTTATTAGCGAAACAAAAATTTATGCACAACGACTAATACTTTCTTAATAGCCAAAATAGTAAGGCTAAAAGAGCATAAAAATAAGATAAAAAATTCCGGGGTTTGTTCGGAATTTTTTATGTTTTAAAAACATATATTTACACCGCAAAAATCAAGTTTTATTTTTGCTGTTTTTATCTAAATATCTAAAGAAAATGAAAGCTGGAATTGTAGGATTACCAAACGTAGGAAAATCGACTTTATTTAATTGTTTATCAAATGCAAAAGCGCAAAGTGCTAACTTTCCTTTTTGTACGATAGAGCCAAATATCGGTGTTGTAAATGTGCCGGATAAAAGAATTGAAAAATTAGAAGAGTTGGTAAACCCAGAACGCGTAATGCCTGCAACTGTAGAGATTGTAGATATTGCTGGTTTGGTAAAAGGAGCAAGTAAGGGAGAAGGTTTGGGAAATCAGTTCTTGGCAAATATTAGAGAGACTGATGCAATCTTGCATGTAATTCGTTGTTTTGACAATGACAATATCATTCATGTAGATGAATCTGTAGATCCGGTTAGAGACAAAGAAACCATCGATATAGAATTACAATTAAAAGATTTAGAAACTGTTGAAAAAAGGTTAGAGCGCGTAAAGCGAACTGCAAAAACAGGAAATAAAGAAGCGCAGGCGGAATTGGTTGTTTTATTAAAAATTGAAGAAACCTTGCTAAAAGGAATTTCCGTAAGAGCTTTGTCTTTTAACGAAAAGGAGCAAGAGTTTGTGCAATCTTTGCAGTTTATTACCGCAAAACCTGTTTTATACGTATGCAACGTAGATGAGGATGCAGCAGTTAAAGGAAACGACTATGTAGAAAAAGTAAGAGCAGCTGTACAAGACGAAAATGCAGAAGTAATTGTGTTAGCCGTGGGTACAGAGGCAGATATTACGGAATTAGACGACTACGAGGAAAGACAAATGTTTCTTGCAGACATTGGTTTAGAAGAAGCAGGAGTTGCGCGTTTGGTGCGTTCTGCATATAAATTATTAAACTTACAAACCTATTTTACAGCGGGTGTCAAAGAAGTGAGAGCTTGGACGGTTCCTATTGGAGCAACAGCACCACAAGCAGCAGGGGTTATACATACTGACTTTGAAAAAGGTTTTATTAGAGCAGAGACGATTGCGTATGAGGATTACGTTACTTTTGGATCTGAATCTAAGGTAAAAGAGGCGGGTAAAATGAGAGTAGAAGGCAAAGATTATATCGTAAAAGATGGAGATGTAATGCACTTCCGATTTAACGTATAATCAAGGTATAGCACTAGC
>DPRC01000161.1:19487-23315 GCA_003537695.1 Polaribacter sp. | reverse complement strand
TGTGCGCTCTGTGATCTTGTATAAAACACTGAATTATAGAAAATTATCTCTGGCATGAAAATTGAATTATTAGTTTAAAATAAAATCAATTATGAAAAATGCGCTACTTTTTGCAGTACTTATTTTTTTAACAATCTCTTGTAGTAGTATAAAAAATACACAAGAAGCTATTGGAAATGGAAACTACGATGTTGCCATCAATACTGCTGTTAAAAAATTAAAAAGAAACAAAACAAAAAAAAGAAATCAGCCGTATATTCTGTTATTAGAAGAAGCTTTTGAAAAAGCAACTGCTAAGGATCTCGGGAATATTATTTTTTTAAAGAAGGATAACAACCCCGAAAATATTGAAACAATTTATTCTTTGTATGAACAGTTAAAAAGAAGACAAGAAGTTTTAAAACCCTTGTTACCCTTATATATTGTGAATTTAAACAGAGACGCTAGCTTTCAGTTTACAAATTATGATGACGAAATTATTGCGAATAAAAACCAGTTATCGGATTATTTATATTCAAAAGTAACAACACTTTTTAATAGAAATAATAAATTTGATTACAGAAGAGCATACAATGATTTAGAATATATCGAGAAGATCAACCCTAATTTTAAAGACGTTCGTAACTTAATGTTCGTGGCGCGTGAAAGAGGAGTAGATTTTGTTATTGTTTCTATGAAGAATCAGACGCAAAAAGTAATTCCTAAGAGTTTAGAAGAAGATTTATTAAATTTCAATACCTATGGTTTAAATGATTTGTGGACCGTTTATCACGGTATGAAAGATCTAAATGTGCAATACGATTTTGGATTAGAATTGAGCATAAGAGCTATTGAGGTTTCTCCAGAACAAGTGAGAGAGAGAGAAATAATTAAAGAAAAAGAGGTGAAGGACGGCCTTAGATACCTTTTAGATGCGGATGGAAATCAGGTTTTAGATACAGAAGGGAATAAAATTGAGGTAGATAATATGATTGCTGTTCGTTGTGAATTGTATCAAATTACGCAGTTTAAATCTGCTAAAGTAAGGGGCGTAGTAAAGTTTATAGACCTAAGCACGAAGCAAAAGATACACACATATCCAATTTCAAGTGCTTATGCGTTTCAGCATGCCTATGCCAATTTTAAAGGAGATAAAAGAGCTTTAGAAAACTCCTATATTGATTTAATTAAATTAAGAGCTGTTCCTTTCCCTACAAACGAACAAATGATTTTTGACGCTGGACAAGATTTGAAACAGCAATTAAAAAGAATCATCACGCGAAATAAGTTTAGAAATTAAAAAAATCCCAATGAGTATGCATTGGGATTTTTTTATAGGGAATAGAGTCCCTTAAAACTCACAACAATTACAGCCCACTATACTGCTTATTTTATGGGGTGTTGCTGTGGTCTGGTAATTGCTCCACCAAGAACTAAGGCTGCAGAGATAATCATTAAATTTTTAATGATGTACTGTCCCTCCAATGTTGGTAGGAAAATATTATTGGACTGAAAAGTAACTTCGGTTAAAACGATCAAAGGCATAAAAGTTCCTAGCATTTGTAAAAATAAAAGGATGATTGCGATGCGCGTTGTTGTTTTAAAGAAAAAGAATATGCCAATAACAACTTCCCAGATACCAATAACTATCAACCAAATTTCTGGAGAACCAAAGGGCAGCCATATTACAGTTGCTTTTAGCAGACCCTCTGCTGGAGAAAGTCCTAGGGGCTTTAATATTCCGAACCAAATAAATATTACACCAAAAGATAGGCGAATGGACGGTATACTCGCATGCTTCATTATTTTAATAAATCGATAGTCTAATTTGCTAAGTATCTCTTTCATGATTGTAAGTAGCATTTTAAACGCTACCGTGGTATATAGTGGTTGTTTTTTAAAATACAAGCGTATTTTATTGTGGTTTTACCTTGTGTTTTTAATTGGTTCGCGAAGCAGTACAAATTTAAATGATTTTGAGCGAAATGCACTGGCGAAAAGACTGATTTTAATTTCCTTTGATGCGTGTCCACAAATCCGATAATAGTTGAATACCTTCTAGTTTTTCTTTTTTGACCTCCATAAAGAAAGGGGTACCATCCGCATCGATTTCAATTTTATATTTAAAAACAAAATTAGTGGCATTCGGTGCGTTACTCATGGCGCCAAAGCGCAGGTCATTAAAATACAAGTGCCCTTCCTTTTGATTGATCGTATACCAACCTTTAGAAATTGCAATCATTCTTTGCATTTTTGGATGGTCGACTACATCGCCCAATAATTCGTGATTTTTAAGATATCTTGAAAATTGAACGGGTTTTGTATCTAAAAAGGATGTGAAACCTATTAAATAGGCATCTTTAGTAGCAACGTTGGCACTCCACAAAATTGTGTTTAGCGGCGTTGGTTTCGTTTGTATTGCCGTATAATCAATATTTTGTACTTCCAAAGCTTTCGCAAACTGTTGATATGCAAATCCTTTTAAAATGAAGGTCAATATCAAATAACCACTGCTGATTCCCAATCCTAAATTAGTATAAATGCGCCTTTGTCTCGCTTCTTTTTTTTGACGCATTGCTAAAATTAGAAATACTAAGAATGGGAGGGTATATAAAGGATCGATAACAAAAATATTTTTAAAAGCCAATCGAAGGTCTAAGGGCCAGAAAAGTTGGGTTCCCCAAGTAGTCTGAGCATCCAATATAGGATGAGTTACAAAAGCCCAAAAGAAAAGCCATGTCCAGTCTTTGAAATTCTTATACCGCTCAAAACGCGCAATTATAAATGCAAAAATTGGTGCAAAGAGGACCGAGAAAAAAATAGAATGTGTAAACCCTCTGTGTGTTTCCAATGCAGTAACGGTGTCTGTAAAAAATGAAGAGAAGACATCCAGATCAGGTATGGTTCCTGCAATTGCGCCGTATAGCATTGCTTTATTACCAATTTTTTTTCCTAAAACAGCCTCTCCAACGGCGGCACCTAAAATTATTTGAGTTAATGAATCCAATAGTTCGTGTATCTTAATTAATAACTTTTTCTAAATTTCTTTGCTACAGAAAAGCGTATCAAGTTCATGAAATTCTTGTGCACTCCAAGAGTCTCGTCCAATCGCAGTGTAGCACTAAATTTTAATATTTGTTCCGATTCGAATTGTAAATCAGGCACAGAGATATAATTTTCAAACAGACTGCCAATACTCTTATAATACAACTGCTCGAAAGAATTCAGGTTTTTAGGCTTTTCTGAAACATATTCATAGCGTGGCATATTGAAAGATTCTAAAACAGCACCCACATAGTTTTTATGGAGAATCTGAGTAGGGTTTACAATATTAAGCTCTTGAATTTTTGGATTTAAAAAAGCGTATAGTATGGCTTTGGAAACAAAGTCTACAGGCACAATATTCAATCCACTTTCTTTGTCTATCCAAATTCGGAAGTTCTCTTTAGATTTATAGGCATATTTATCAAGAAACATTGCCCATGAGTAGAATACATCAAATTTAGGTGTTTCATAGAAAGGGGCGTCTAACAGCCGTCCACAAATGATACTCGGTCTTAAAATTTGAGATGTAATATTTTTTTGTTTGCACATCTCTTTAACATACAACTCACTTTCATACTTAGATTGCTCATAAGGATTTCTAAAATTATCAACTTCATAATTTTCAATGATATCGCCTACTTTTTCTTTTTGGATACCAAAAGAATATGCGGTACTGATGTATATAAAACGAGTGACCCGCTGCGGTAAATTTTCTAAGAGTCGTTTTGTTACCAAGTAATTTTGGGTATGCACTTTGTCTTTGGAGTCTACTGTATGCAATAAGCTGGTAGATCCTGCACAGTG
>DPRC01000161.1:15749-19063 GCA_003537695.1 Polaribacter sp. | reverse complement strand
GATAATGTAAAGGCATCTAAATATCCAGGGCGGGAAGAATCTTGCAGAATGTCAATCAAACGTTGCTGTGCAGATTTTTCATTTTTTCTAATCACAACATAAAGATGTGCTACTGTCTTCTCAATAAGAGATTTGTGCAACCATTCAAATATAATATGACTTCCAACAATTCCTGCGCCACCGGTTAATAGACAATTCATAATTTACTTTTTGGTCGTGTATAATGTGTTATTTTAAAATAATGAGCTGCACTTGCAAAACCATAAAAAGGAAGGTTTGTTTTGCATGCAACCATAAATTGACAAAACCATCTTAGGTTGTAATGGCATTCATTGTTCTCAATCCTAATTGCTATTATTTTCAAAATACCGCTGCATTATCCTTTGTAAAAGGGTAGTTTTATAAGGGTTGCTGGAATTGCTTTCTTGCGAACTTGAATGTAAATCTTAGTGCCAACTTTTGCTAGAATTCTGGGTACATAGCCCATTCCAATTCCTTTTTGTAAACATGGACTCATCGTTCCAGAAGTTACCGTTCCAATTGGATTTTTATTTTCATCGACAATCGCATACCCTTGTCTTGGAATCCCTCTTTCATCCAATTCAAAAGCCACGAGTTTCCGAGAAGGTTTCTGCTCTTTTTCCGCTGCCAATGCCCGTGCATTTACAAAGTCTTTGGTGAATTTGGTAATCCATCCCAAGCCTGCTTCTATTGGAGAAGTTTTGTCATCGATATCATTTCCATACAAACAATAGCCCATTTCTAAACGCAGGGTATCTCTTGCTGCCAAACCAATGGGCTTGATACCAAATGCAGCTCCCGCTTCAAATACTTTACTCCAAATATGCATTGCATCCTCATTTTTGCAGTAGATTTCAAAGCCACCAGCGCCAGTATAGCCGGTTGCCGAAATAATTACATTTTCCTTGCCTGCAAAATCTCCAATTTTAAATTTGTAAAAAGAAATAGCTGCTAGATCTAAAGAGGATAAAGATTGCATGGCTGCTACTGCTTTTGGTCCTTGTATTGCTAATAACGAGTAGGTGTCAGAGACATCTTTTAGTATTGCATTAAAGTCTTTATTGTATGTGGAAATCCAGTTCCAATCCTTTTCAATATTCGAAGCATTTACTACCAGTAAATATTCATTTTCTTGCAGTCTGTAGCATAGTAAATCATCTACAATACCATTGTCCTCGTTCGGAAAACAGCTATACTGTGCATCCCCAATTTCAAGTTTAGAAGCATCATTAGAAGTTACTTTTTGAATGAGCGCAAGTGCATTTTCTCCACGAACTAAGAACTCTCCCATATGACTTACGTCAAAAACACCAACAGCCGCTCGCACGGTTAAATGCTCTGCAGTAACACCTTCGTACTGCACAGGCATATTGTAACCTGCAAATGGAACCATTTTTGCACCTAATTTTTCGTGAATTGAATGTAAAGCAATATTTTTCATGGATAGATTTCTTAGAATTTAGGCTAAATTATTGAAAAATTCGCAATTACCAAGCACTAATATTCTGTTAATATTTTTAAGTTAAAAAGAATTAATACTACATTTGGGACAGGAATACATAAACTCGTTATTATGCAATGTTTTAAATTTATTTTTGTTTCAATTTTACTTCTTTCTACTGCTATTTTTGGACAGGCACCAACGGATTTCTTATCAAAAGAGTTTCACAAAGCGAGACGCGCTGCATTGCGTGAAAAAATGCCGCCAAATTCAATGGCTATTGTATTTTCAAATTCAGTTCGAAATAGAGCAAATGATGTAGATTATGTTTTTCATCAAGATCCTAACTTCTATTACCTCACAGGGTATCGGGAGCCAAATGCAGTCTTAGTTTTATTTTCAGAGTTTCAAATAGGCGATGCGGAAACCACTTATAACGAGATTTTATATGTTCAAAAGCGGGATGCAAGAGCAGAGCAGTGGAATGGTAAGCGCTTAGGTATCGCAGGAGCAAAGGCAACTTTAGGTTTTGCGATGGCACGCAATGCAGAAGAATTTTTAGCTACAAATATTGATTTTAAAAAGTTCGATAGAATTTTTATTGAAAAATTTGAGGATGATTATAGGAATTCTTCGAAGAACAGCGCAGAGGTATATGATTTAGTGCGTGCTTTCAAGCAAAATTCGGGTTACGATAAAAAAAACTTTTTATCACCGATGAAAAAACAAATTTATGAATTGGTGAAGTCTACATCCATAGAAAACACTGCAAATGTTGCACAAATAATAGGCAGAGCAGTTGCATATGATCCTTCGTTAAGTGCTGATGACGATTTGATGCAATTCAAAGAAGCTACAGACGACAAACTAAAAAAAGAGCTGCAGCAAAAAATAATTTTAAAATTGGAAGCGAAAACAAATATTGATATTAGTTTTTTATCCAAAAACATGGCAACTTTAAGAGAAGTAAAAACTGCAGAGGAGATGGTTTTGTTAACCAAAGCGGTGCGCATATCCGCTGTAGGACAGATAGAAGTTATGAAGGCCATGAAGCCACATCTATCAGAAACGGAATTGCAAGGAATACACGAATTTGTTTATAAAAAATACGGTGCGGAATATGAAGGGTATCCTTCTATTGTGGGTGCAGGAAATAACGGGTGTATTCTACATTATATCGAGAATAATAAAACCAAGGTAGGAAATGAACTCGTTTTAATGGATTTAGGCGCAGAGTACAGAGGCTATACTGCTGATGTTACCCGAACTATTCCTGCGAATGGAAAGTTTACAACGGAACAAAAAGAGATTTATAACTTAGTGTATGATGCCCAAGAGGCAGGAATTGCTTTGTATACTATTGGAGAAAGTATGGCAGCGCCAAATAAAGCAGCCAGAAAAGTTATCAATGCAGGGTTGTACGCCTTAGGAATTATAGAAACATTGGATGAAAAGCATCCATATTTTCCACATGGTACCTCGCATCACATTGGTTTAGATGTGCATGATCCGGGAAATTATGGTAATTTTGAGGAGAATATGGTGGTCACCATGGAACCTGGAATTTACATTCCAAACGGAAGTCCCTGTGATGAAAAATGGTGGAGCATCGGAATCCGTATTGAAGATGATATTTTAGTGACTAAAACGACCCCAATTAACCTGTCTGGGGAGGCACCAAGAACGGTACAAGCAATTGAAGCTATGATGGCTAAGGAGTCAGTTTTAGATGCATTTATTTTACCAGATTTAGATTAATAATGGGTAAAACAGCAATTATATTAGGGGCAACAGGTTTGACAGGAGGACTCCTTTTAGACCAGTTAATTGTCGATAGTACCTATGATAAAAT
>DPRC01000161.1:10319-15337 GCA_003537695.1 Polaribacter sp. | reverse complement strand
TTGTATCAAGAACAATTTACGGGAGACGAGGTTTTTTGTTGTATTGGCACCACAGCATTAAAAACACCAAATAAAAAAAAATACAAAGCGATTGATTATGGGATTCCCGTAAGCGCAGCAACCCTTGCAAAGCGCAATGGTATTGCTACTTTTATAGTCCTGTCCTCGATGGGGGCAGATAGCAAGAGTAGCGTCTTCTATAGCAAAACAAAAGGAGAGATGGAGTGCGATGTGCTCTTGCAAAATGTGCCCCATACTTTTATTTTAAGGCCTTCTTTGATTGGAGGGCATCGCAATGAGTATCGGTTAGGTGAAAAAATTGCGAAAGTCGCTATGAGGCTGTTAAATCCCATTCTTATTGGTGATTTTAAAAAATTCCGCATCATCCATCCAGAAAAAATTGCAAAATGCATGCAAATAGTAGCAAGAAGTAAAACACAAGAAGTCTTTCTAGATTCAGATAAAATTTTAATAATTGCAAATTCGACAGTATCATGAGTGGAGAACAAGTTAACAATCCTTTACACGGCATAAAACTAGCAACGATGTTAGAACAATTATTTCGTGAATATGGCTGGGAAGAATTGGGAGATACATTAAACATCAATGCATTTAAAAATAACCCTACCTACAAGTCGAGTTTAAAGTTTTTAAGAACAACCCCTTGGGCCAGAGAAAAGGTGGAGAATTTTTACTTAAAAAACATGATTGATTAGTACTTGTTTTTTCTTTGTTGCTTAATGGTTTGTGTGCTTCCATCATGACTCCATCCCGGAGCAGCAAAAACATACATGAATTTGTGATACCAGTTTTTAGATTTTTTCACATCCCTCCAAATATCTTTATATTCATGGGTTAAAATAGTGATTGGATGATAGGAATCCGGAGCATGGGTAACGCCATACTTTATTTCAATTTTTTCATCAAGTTCCTTCCAAGTTCCAAATATTCGATCAAAAATATTTAAAAAACCGCCATGATTTTTATCCATATATGCCGAGTTTTGCGCGTGGTGTACCTGGTGCATGGTATGTGTATTCATTATTTTTTCTATAAAACCTAGTTTTGGAACATATACGGAATGCAATTGAAATTGCCACAAAGCCTCAATTCCGAGACAAACAACTAACATTTCTGGAGGAAAACCAAGGGCAGGAATCCACATATAAAAAAAAGGCTTGTACAATACGGTAAACCAACCGTTTCTAACGGCGGTTCCCAAATTAAAGTTATTAGAAGAATGGTGCACTACGTGCGCTGCCCAAAGAAATCGGATGTTATGGTTTTGGCGATGAAACCAATAATAACTAAAGTCGTCTAAAAACTGACATGAAAGCCAGATGTACCACGCATATCCAAAAGACTCATAGCCCATGATATTCATTCGAATTCCGCCTACTAGTGGGTTGAATAACTCATAAACAAAATTAAAAAGAACGATAGCAGCAATGGTTTTTGTCAGCGGTGCTAAAATTGCAGAACCAATGCCCATGGTCATGCTAGCCGCGAAATCTTTCCATTTGTAAAGTGCTTTTTTTTCTGATTTTTTATGATGCTTGCTATAGGCTAATTCTACTAAAATAAGACCAAGAAAACAGGGGACACCATATATAAGCGGGTTTGTAAAATCCATGAATCACTGTGTTAATAGCATCCAATGTAAGATAATAATTCTAAAAACACGCAGGTCTTTGAAACTAGTTTGTTGGAAATTAAAAGGTAAGTGACTGTAAATAAATTATTTACTGATAATTTTCAATACCAATTCCTTTGTCAATGGCGCACCATTTGCTGTTTTTTTGATAGCATCAAAAGTGAAGACAAAATCACAACCTGTAGTATATTGTGAACAACCATAGCCGGTTTTCCCTTTCAGCACAGTTCCTTTTTTACATTTTGGACAGGCAATTTTTTCTGGGTGCCGCTGTGGGGCAGTATTGGCTTCTTTTTTTAAAGGAACCTGTTGTTTTTCTTCTAATTTTAAGCTGAAATCTGCATCAAAACGCAGCAACCCTTCTGCAGTACCTGTAGCTATTTTAAATCCTTTTAAATTGGTTGTACATCCCTTATCTAATAATCGAATGAGTTGATTTTCAGAAATTTTCTTCCCGAAAATTTCAAAAGGAATTTTAAGGGTACAGTTATTTTTATATTCTGAACAACCAAATGCAGTAGAACCTTTTAACAGTGTTCCTTTCTTACATTTTGGACAGGTTTTTCCAAAGACCTCCTTTTTGGAGCTTGCAGACGATTTTACTTTTTGCCCCGTAGATTTTACGGATGCTTGCACTTTTGGAGCAAGGGCAGAAATCCTTTTTTTCGAGGTATTAGAGCGAACTTCTACAACGAGTTCGTCCACCATTTTCTTCATATTATTAATAAAGGTCCCTGCATTAAAGGCGCCTCTTTCGATTTCCTTAAGACGCTTTTCCCAACGCCCTGTCAATTCTGCAGACTTTAATAATTCATTGTCAATGATCAGAATTAAATCAATTCCCGTTTGTGTAGGAACGACTAATTTTTTCTTACGCTCAATATATTTTCTTCTAAATAGCGTTTCTATAATACTTGCTCTGGTAGAGGGTCTTCCAATACCATTTTCCTTCATAAGTTCGCGCATTTCATCATCGTCTACTTGCTTTCCAGCAGTTTCCATGGCGCGCAGTAAACTTGCCTCCGTAAAATTTCGTGGGGGTTTTGTTTCCTTTTCTAAAAAGGATGGCGCATGTATTCCGCGTTCACCTTTACTAAAAGAAGGCAATGTAAGTTGTTCGTTTAACTCCTTTTTAACTTTACTTTCTTCTGTTTCAAAAGCAACCCGCCAACCTTTGGTAATAATTTCTTTCCCAGTAGTTTTAAAAGG
The DNA here is from genome assembly GCA_003537695.1 of Polaribacter sp. Taxonomy (GTDB): domain Bacteria; phylum Bacteroidota; class Bacteroidia; order Flavobacteriales; family Flavobacteriaceae; genus Polaribacter. The sequence goes on along the minus strand of DPRC01000161.1, from coordinate 12,474 downwards.
AACTTCTGCAGCCTTGCCAATAACGGCCGTATTAGAAACATCAGAATCTGGATAAAAAACACCGATAAACCGTCGCGTAATGATATCATACACCTGTTGTTGGTTGTATTGTAGGTTTCCCTGAATTCCTGTGGGAATTATAGCATGGTGATCGGTTACTTTTTTATCATCAAAAACACGCTTTGATTTTTTAATTTTACCAGTTAAAAGCGGTTGTGTAAGTTGACTGTAATTTGTTAATTTTGACAAAATACCTGCAATTTTTGGATACACATCGTTTGGTAAAAAAGTAGTATCCACTCTCGGATAGGTAACCACTTTCATCTCGTATAATTTCTGTACCATTTTTAAGGTTTCATCTGCTGAGAAACCAAATTTATTATTACAGTACACTTGCAAGCCTGTTAAATCAAAAAGCTTAGGAGCGTATTCCTTTCCTTTCTTTTTCGTAACGGTGACAATTTCAAAATCAGATTCTTTTACTTTTGAAGCTAAAACCTGTCCATCTTCCTGTTTGAGAAAGCGCCCTTCTTCGTAATTGAAGAGGGTGTCTCTATAGGTTGTTTGCAGTTCCCAATAAGCTTGTGGTTTAAAATTGTTAATTTCTAAATGTCGATTAACAATCATTGCTAAGGTAGGTGTCTGTACTCTTCCCACCGATAAAACTTGTTTGTAACCGCCAAATTTTACGGTGTACAAGCGCGTAGCATTTAAACCTAGCAACCAATCTCCAATAGCCCTAGAATAGCCAGCATAATATAAATTATCATAATTGGAAGAAGGTTTTAAGTTTTTAAAACCTTCTTTAATAGCCTCTTCTGTCAGTGAAGAAATCCACAAACGTTGCACCTCTCCTTTATAATTGCATTGGTTGATAACCCAACGTTGAATGAGTTCTCCTTCGGTTCCCGCATCTCCACAATTGATCACCACCGAAGCAGTATCGAATAACGATTTTACAATATTAAATTGTTTTTTAATTCCTGCGTCTCCAGTAACTTTGGTATCAAAGCGTTCTGGGAGCATTGGCAGATTATTTAGATCCCAACTCTTCCAATGTGCTTTGTAATCTTTTGGTTCTAAAAGTGTGCATAAATGACCAAATGTGTAGGTAACCGCATAGCCATTGCCTTCATAGTAGCCGTCACGTTTTGTGTTGGCTCCTAGTATGGAAGCAATTTCTCTAGCGACACTTGGCTTTTCTGCAATACAGACTTTCATTGGTTATTTTTGATGGTCGAAAATAAGAAAATATTTAAGATTTTTACTGTAAAGTTAATAAGTTGAATAACTATTTCACTAAAGCCAATTGAATTCGTTTTCTCACGACATCTACTTCCAAAACTTTTACTATTATTTGTTGTTGCAAACGAACGATAGCACTTACATCTTTGACAAAGGTATCGGACAAGTTAGAAACATGAATTAATCCACTTTCTTTGGTTCCAATATCAACAAAACAGCCAAAATTGGTGATATTATTTACAATTCCAGGCAGCATTTGACCAATTCTTATATCCGAAATTGTTTTAATCCCAGCATCAAAAGAAAATACTTTTGCTTTTGCTCTTGGATCTACACCTGGCTTTTCTAATTCTCTAAGAATGTCTTGAAGCGTTGGCAAACCAATGGTTTCGGTAGTGTGTTTGTCTAAAGGGATTTTTTGTAAAATTTCTTTATTTCCAATGAACTCAGAAATACTTTTCTTTAAATCTTTCGCCATTTTATCAACCAATCCATAACTTTCTGGATGCACTGCAGAATTGTCTAAAGGATTCTTTCCATTTTTAATTCTTAAAAAACCAGCAGCTTGCTCAAAAGCTTTTCCTCCTAAACGAGGGACTTTTTTCATGGCCACCCTAGAGGTGAATGAACCATTTTCATTTCTATAATTTACAATATTTTCTGCAATTTTTGGACCAATTCCAGAAACGTAACTTAATAAAGACTCACTGGCAGTATTGATATTTACACCAATGGTATTTACACAGCTTGCTACAACAGTATCTAAAGATTTTTTTAGTTTGATTTGATCTACATCGTGCTGATATTGTCCAACGCCAATCGATTTTGCATCAATCTTTACCAATTCAGCCAGAGGGTCTTGTAACCTTCTTCCAATAGAAATAGCTCCACGGACAGTAACATCGTAATC
>DPRC01000161.1:1139-9912 GCA_003537695.1 Polaribacter sp. | reverse complement strand
ACTATTTTTAAACTGAATTTTTTTAATCAGGCGCTCTGTTTCTCTTGATGCAGTTCCGTTACCAATAGCGATGGCTTCAATTTTATGAACTTCTGCGAGTGCGCTGATTTTTTTTATAGCCGCTATAGTTTGATTTTGAGGTGCATGCGGAAAAATAGTTTCATTGTGTATTAAATCTCCTTGTTTATTTAAACATACAATTTTACATCCAGATTTAAATCCAGGATCGATTGCAAGCATTCTTTTTTCACCTAAAGGAGCTCCTAAAAGTAGTTGTTTTAGATTTTTTGTGAATACAATAATTGCAGCTTCATCTGCTTTTTCTTTTGCGATTGATAACGCTTCATTTGATAAAGACGGAAATAAAAGTCGCTTATAAGCGTCTCCAATTGCTAATTGAATTTGAGTGGCACATGCATTTTGAGAACGAATAATTCGAGCTTCCATTTTTTGAAGGGCGCTCTCGGTATCGATTTCTATTTTTACACGGATAAAGCCTTCCTTTTCTGCTCTTAAAATGGCTAAAAAACGATGTGATGGAATTCTTTTTAAAGATTCTTGCCAATCAAAATAATCCTTAAATTTCTGTGCTTTTTCCTCTGCAACTTTACTTTTAATAACTTTAGATGAAATGCTTGCAAAGCGTTCTATTTGATGGCGAATATTATTCCGAATATCTGTGCGCTCATTGATCCATTCTGCAATTATAAAACGAGCACCTTCCAAAGCATTATCGGTGGTTTCAACTTCTTTAGAAGTATATTTTGATGTGGTGTATTCTAAATCATTTACACGCTGACTCATGATCAATTTAGCCAAGGGTTCTAATCCTTGTAAACGAGCAGTTTCTGCTTTTGTTTTTCGCTTTTTCTTAAATGGCAGATACAGGTCTTCTAGCGAAATTAAGTCTCGAGATAGGTTTACTTTTTGTGTCAATTCATCGGTTAAAACCTGTTGCGCGTCTAAGGCTTTTAGAATCGTTTTTTTACGTTTTTCTAAGGTTTCAAAAACTTCTTTAAACTTTACAATTTCACCGATTTGAACTTCATCTAAATTTCCAGTTCTTTCTTTTCTATACCGGGAGATGAAAGGAATGGTAGCATCTTCATTTAAGAGGGAGAGGGTATTTTCTATGGAACGGGAAGAAAGCTGTGTTTGTTGAATTATATATTGGAGCATTGGTGTTTTTATGTGGTATTGAAAAAAGAATGAAACGAGTTGCTGTGCTCTTGTTTTTTGAAAAGAAGGCGCGCTTCTTTAAAACGAAGCGTATGCTACTTATTTTGAATTACAATCTTACCTTTTACTTTTCGCTGCATCATTTCTTCTAATGCTTTGGCTGTTTCTTTTAGAGGAAATATCTGATGGATGTGTGGCTTTAATTTTCCTTGAGAGAACCACTGCATAAGCTCCATGGTATTCTGATAGTTCTTTTTCGGAAACTGCATGGCAAAACTCCCCCAGAAAATACCCATAATTTGACAGCCTTTCAATAAGGTTAAGTTCAGGGGAATTTTAGGAATTGTACCAGCTGCAAAACCTACTACAAGCAATCTTCCTTCCCAGGCAGTTGCTCTTAAAGCTTGCTCTGTATTGTGGCCACCAACAGGATCATAAATGACATCCGCACCTTTTCCGTCTGTGAGTTCTTTAATTCTTTTTTTTAAATCTTCTTTTTCATAATTGATTGTTAGATCTGCGCCATAGTGTTTGCAAAGTGCTAGTTTTTCGTCTGTAGATGCCGCAGCAATTACTTTTGCCCCCATCAACTTACCCAACTGAACCGCTGCTAAACCAACGCCTCCAGAGGCTCCTAAAACAACTAAGGTTTCTCCTTTTTGTAATTTGGCGCGGTCTTTAAGTGCATGGTATGATGTGCCATAGGCCATTAAAAAGGAAGCAGCAATTGGAAAGTCCATATTTTCAGGCTTTGGAAATATGGCATTTGATTGCACGATAACTTCCTCTGCAAAACCGCCATTCATCGCAAAACCAAAGACAGCATCTCCAACTTTAAATGCAGTTACATTTTCTCCTACTTCTTTTACAACCCCAGCAATATCACTACCAGGGATAAAGGGTAATGTGGGTTTGAATTGATACAAACCTTGAATAATTAAAGTATCTGGGAAGTTTACACTACAGGCGCTTACGCGAACTAAAACTTCATCTTTTTTAGGCTTCAGGGATGCTACTTCTTTATATTGTAGCGTCGATGGAAGTCCGAATTCCTCACAAACAATTGCTTTCATAGTTTCTATTGATTCTTAGATTAAAGGCCGTCACTTTAGATGTGCTAAAGCACTTTTTCAAAAGCCATTCTTTTATCGCCGTAATTGGTATAAATAATGCCACAGTATTGATAGCCTAGTTTTTTGATAAGGGACTGCATGCCCACATTCTCCTCGTGCGTATCAATTTTTAAGCTCTGGATCTTTTTTTGGTTTAATTGTTGGTGAAATTCTTTAAATAACTGGGCTGCTAGTCCTAGCTTTCGGAAGCTTGCCTTGATAGCCATCCTATGAATAACGCCATACACTTGATTTTCATCCACCTTCCATTTTCCTTCGATTACTTTATAGGTGGGTTCTTTTCGCGTGGTAAACATAGCCGTAGCGACGACCTTACTTTCTTCACTTACAAGAACATAACTTTCTTCAATTTTGATATCATTTTCAACTTGTGCTGCATTTGGGTATCCATTTTGCCATTGTTCAATTTTTTGAGCTGCTAAATGAATCTTGGCGTCTGCAATGATCACCATGATCTCTGGAATGTCTTTAAAAGTGGAACGTCTAATTTGCATTGAAAAATTTTAAATAAAAAAAGCCACGAACTCACAAAATTAATACTTGTGAACGCGTGGCTAAATTTAGTTTATTCTTTTTACGCAGGAATTGCTTCTTCGCTGTTTTTTTTCACTATTGAAAAATCAACAATTTCTTGATTGTGTAAAATATCTTCAATTGTTTGTCGCTTTCGTATTAAGTAGTCCTTTCCTTGGTGCAGCATTACCTCTGCTGGTAGGTATCTAGAATTGTAGTTTGATGCCATAGAAAAACAATAAGCCCCGGCATTGTGGAAGCATAAAACGTCTTCTTCAGAAATTTCAGAAATTCTTCGATTCGAACCAAAGGTGTCTGTTTCACAAATATATCCAACCACAGAGTAATAGCGATCTCTTCCTTTGGTATTAGAAATATTTGTGATGTGGTGATAGGAATCATACATCATGGGTCTTACCAAATGGTTAAAACCAGAATCTACATGGGCAAAAACTGTTGAGGTGGTCTGCTTTACTACATTTACTTTGGCTAGAAAAACACCTGCTTCAGAAACTAGAAATTTCCCAGGCTCAAACATTAAGGTAATTTCTTTCCCATATTCAACACAAAAATCATTGAATCTCTCTGACAATTGCAATCCTAACTGCTCAATGTCTGTAGAAATATCCCCCTCTTTGTAAGGTACTTTAAAACCACTTCCAAAGTCAATGAAATCGATGTTTTCAAACTGTTTTGCTACGTCGAATAAGATTTCTGTCGCACGTAAAAAAGTGTCAATATCTAAAATGTCAGATCCTGTATGCATGTGAATTCCGTTGATATTCATTCCTGTATTTTCAACGACTCTTTTTATGTGTGGTACCTGATGAATGGAAATTCCAAATTTAGAATCGATGTGTCCTACAGAAATTTTTGAATTGCCACCGGCCATAATATGCGGATTTATACGTACACAAACAGGAATTTCTGGATGCTTTTGTCCGAATAATTCTAAAATAGAAAGGTTGTCAATATTAATTTGTACGCCTAATTTGGCAACTGCTTCAATTTCTATTAAAGACACTCCGTTTGGCGTAAATATTATTTTTTTAGGATCGATGCCCGTGGTAAGTCCTAATTGCACTTCTTGAATAGATACGGTATCTAACCCTGCGCCAATTTGCTGTAAAAACTTTAAAATATTAATATTCGACAGTGCTTTTACGGCATAATTTAATTTTAAATTTTTAACCGTGCTAAATGCATTTGTCAATCGGTTGTACTGTGCTTCAATCTTGTCTGTATCATACACATATACGGGGCTTCCGTATTTGTTTGCGATTTCTAAAAGTTGTGTTCTTTCCAAGGGTATGCTGATTTATTTTTATCAAAAGTACTTTAAATGTCTTCTTTTCTCTTATTTGTTTAAAAATATAACATATTGTTTTATTTTGTGATTTTTATACTAAAATAACACAAAAAAATAGTTGAAATCCTGTTAATAACTAATTGAAGGAGGTATTTTATTTTTGTATGTTTAATGGTACTTTAGCAAGGCTTCAAACCTAACAACAGTCCCATATTTCATGAGTCAAGAAACAAAATATACAGAAGATAATATCAGGTCATTAGACTGGAAAGAGCATATTAGAATGCGTCCGGGAATGTATATTGGTAAATTAGGAGATGGTTCTTCTGCAGATGACGGAATTTATATTTTAGTCAAAGAGGTCTTAGACAACTCTATTGATGAGTATGTCATGGGCGCAGGTAAAAACATTGAAATTTCGATACAAGGGAGTAAAGTAACCATTCGTGATTTTGGTCGTGGAATTCCCTTAGGAAAAGTTGTAGATGTAGTTTCAAAAATGAACACTGGAGGAAAATACGATTCCAAAGCTTTTAAGAAATCCGTAGGTTTAAATGGTGTAGGAACTAAGGCTGTGAATGCACTCTCTTCTTTCTTTAGAGTGGAGTCTTCCCGGGATGGCAAATCTGCTTCGGCAGAATTCAGTCGAGGAAACTTAGAGCAGCAAGATTTTTTAGAGGAAAGTTCTCGCAGGAAAGGGACGAAAGTATCCTTTATCCCGGACGAAGAAATTTTCAAGAAATACAAATTCAGAAATGAATATGTAGCAAAAATGTTAAAGTATTACGTCTATTTAAATCCAGGCTTGACCATAATTTTTAATGGAGAAAAGTTTTTTTCAGAAAATGGATTGAAAGACTTACTGGAAGATAATAACAATCAAGAGGACATGTTGTACCCTATAATTCATCTAAAAGGAGATGATATTGAGGTGGCGATTACCCATAGCAAAACGCAGTACTCAGAAGAATATCATTCTTTTGTGAATGGGCAGCATACAACCCAAGGAGGAACGCATCAAACGGCCTTTAGAGAAGCAATTGTAAAAACGATTCGAGAATTTTACGGAAAGAATTTTGAGGCATCAGATATTCGTAAATCTATAATTTCTGCCATTGCTATAAAGGTCATGGAGCCAATTTTTGAAAGTCAGACAAAAACAAAGTTAGGGTCTACGGATATGGGTGGGAAACTACCAACGGTTAGAACCTACATCAATGATTTTTTAAAGACTAAATTGGATAATTACCTGCATAAAAATCCAGCAGTAGCAGACATGCTGCAACGGAAAATAATGCAAGCAGAGAAAGAACGCAAGGAGCTTTCGGGAATTCGAAAGTTAGCAAAAGACCGCGCAAAAAAATCAAGTTTACACAACAAGAAGTTAAGAGATTGTAGGATACACTTAGGAGATGTTAAGAAACAGAATTACCTAGAAACTACCTTATTTATTACAGAGGGAGACTCTGCTTCTGGGTCGATCACAAAATCAAGAAATGTAAATACGCAAGCTGTTTTTAGTCTGAAAGGGAAACCACTAAATTCCTATGGATTGACTAAGAAAATTGTGTATGAAAATGAGGAATTTAATCTGCTACAAGCAGCTTTGAATATAGAAGAGGGTATTGGAGACTTGCGGTATAACAATATTGTAATTGCAACGGATGCCGATGTGGATGGAATGCACATTCGCTTGCTGCTAATCACTTTTTTCTTACAATTTTTTCCAGAATTGATCAAAGAAGGGCATTTGTATATTTTAGAAACACCTTTGTTTAGAGTCCGAAATAAAAAGCAAACATTTTACTGCTATTCTCAGGAAGAAAAGCATGCGGCAATTGCAAAATTAAAAGGCAAACCAGAGATCACTCGATTTAAAGGTTTGGGAGAGATCTCTCCAAACGAATTTGTTCATTTTATTGGAGATGATATTCGATTAGATCCAGTGATGTTAGACAAAGAAATGTCCATAGAGCAGATGTTAGAATTTTATATGGGAAAAAACACCCCTGATAGGCAGAAGTTTATCATTGAAAATTTAAAGGTAGAGTTGGATACTATTGAAGACGAAGTTTAAACTATGAGTGAAGAAATAAACGAAAACGAACACGAAGAAGAGTTGCGCGGTCAAGAGGAGCAATCAGACATGCTACACGAGCAGACGGATCCCGTAGAGACCATCACTAAAGTTACAGGAATGTACAAGGAGTGGTTTTTAGACTATGCTTCTTATGTGATTTTAGAAAGAGCGGTTCCTTCTCTAGAAGATGGGTTAAAGCCAGTACAGCGTAGAATTATGCATTCTATGAAAGATTTGGACGACGGCCGTTATAATAAAGTTGCTAATATTGTAGGACACACGATGCAATACCATCCACATGGAGATGCTTCTATTGCAGATGCTATGGTTCAAATTGGACAGAAGGAGTTGCTGATCGACATGCAAGGGAACTGGGGGAATATCTTAACAGGGGATCGTGCGGCAGCTTCGCGATATATTGAAGCCCGTTTGTCTAAGTTTGCACTAGACGTAGTATTCAACCCAAAAACAACCGCATGGAAACAATCTTATGATGGAAGGAGAAAGGAACCGATTGACTTGCCTGTAAAGTTTCCCCTTTTATTAGCGCAAGGAGCAGAAGGAATTGCAGTTGGACTGTCCACCAAAATAGTGCCCCATAACTTTATAGAGCTGATTGATGCGTCTATGAAATATTTAAAAGGACGTAGTTTTAAAATTTTACCGGACTTTATTACAGGTGGAATTGCAGATTTCACCAATTATAATGATGGGGTTCGAGGAGGAAAAATAAGGGTTCGTGCTCGGATTTCCCAGTTAGATAAAAAGACCTTGGTAATCAATGAAATTCCTTTTGGAACGACAACGACTAGCTTAATTGATAGCATTATCAAAGCCAACGAAAAAGGAAAAATTAAGATTAAAAAAATTGAGGACAATACTGCAGCAGAAGTAGAAATATTAGTGCATTTACCCCCAAATGTTTCTCCAGATAAAACCATTGATGCCTTGTATGCTTTTACCAGTTGTGAGAATTCTATTTCTCCGCTGTCATGTACCATTGAAGACAACAAGCCTGTTTTTGTTGGGGTTTCTGAAATGTTAAAACATTCTACAGACCTGACTGTTGAGCTGCTGAAAAAAGAATTAGAAATTCAATTAAATGAATTGGAAGAGCAATGGCACTTTTCTTCATTAGAACGAATTTTTATAGAAAACAGGATTTATCGCGATATTGAAGAAGAAGAAACGTGGGAAGGCGTAATCAAAGCGATTGACTTGGGGTTACAGCCACATATTAAGCATCTAAAACGTGCAATTACGGAGGAAGATATCGCACGATTGACAGAAATTAGGATTAAGAAAATATCAAAATTTGACATTGATAAAGCCAAGCAATTTATCGAGGGTTTAGAAGATAAAATAGCCGTTGTTAAAGAACATTTATCGCGTTTAATTGAATTTGCAATTGCATATTTTAAACGTTTAAAAGATACCTACGGCAAAGGAAAAGAGCGGAAAACAGAAATCAGGATCTTTGATGACATTGTTGCTTCAAAAGTAGCCATGAACAATGTCAAACTCTACGTGAACCGCATAGAAGGATTTATTGGAACCTCTTTGAAAAGAGACGAGTTTGTAACAGATTGTTCCGATATCGATGATATTATTATCTTTAGAAAGGATGGTAAAATGACTGTGACCAAGGCAGATGCTAAAACCTTTGTAGGAAAAGACATCATACATGTTGCGGTCTTCAAAAAGAAAGATAAGAGAACCGTTTATAATTTCATGTATCGTGACGGTGCAAAAGGCGCTTCCTATATGAAACGTTTTAATGTCACCTCCGTAACCCGAGATAAAGAGTATGACCTTACCAATGGAAATAAAGGCTCTCTAGTGCACTATTTTACCGCAAACTTAAATGGCGAAGCAGAAGCAGTTACTATTAATTTGCGCGCTGTTGCTGGTTTGAAAAAACTGAAATGGGACATTGATTTTACAGATTTAGCGGTAAAAGGTAGAGCGGTAAGAGGAAATACGATTACAAAGTATACAATAAAAACAGTCGATTTTAAATCAGAGGGGGTCTCTACATTAAAACCACGAAAAATTTGGTTTGATGACGCCGTCCAGCGTTTAAATGTTGACGAAAGAGGTGAGTTGTTAGGTGAGTTTAGAGCAGAAGATAAGTTGTTAATCGTGACACAAAGTGGAAAAGCAAAGGCGGTAAAGCCAAATCTAGCCATGCATTTTGAGAATGATTTAATTGTTTTAGAAAAGTGGAAAGCAAACAAGCCAATTTCTGTAATTTATTTTGATGGAGAGAAAGAACGATACTATGTAAAACGGTTTGTAATAGAAGTTCCAGAAAAAGAAGAAATTTTTATATCCGAGCATCCGAAATCGCAGTTAGAGATTGTGGCTACAGACTACAGACCATTGGCAGAGGTGTTCTATTCGAAACGCAGTTTAGCGAATGAGAAAGTTGATTTTGAAAAATTTATTTCGGTAAAAGGTATTAAGGCACAAGGAAATCAATTAACAACAGAGAAAATAAAGCAGGTAAACTTGCTAGAACCCCTGCCTTTTGAAGAAATAGCAGAAACTTCTTTGGAA
>DPRC01000161.1:0-736 GCA_003537695.1 Polaribacter sp. | reverse complement strand
CAGCAATTTTAGAAGCGCCTTCTGCCGAAGATAAAGCGACTATTGCTTTGGAAAGAGCTATTGCTAAAAAGAAGGCCGAGGAGAAAAGAAGGGACGATGAAAGTCAAACGAAATTATTTTAATGGAGACCACTGCATCCTAATTATAAAGGCAAAAAAGTCCAATATAAAAAAATACAGCTACTACTAATTTAAAAAAAATGAAACGAAAACATCTATATTTAGCATTAACGGTTTTGGGCATTACCTATACCTGGTATTATAATATTCAATATTTTCAAACGGTAGAAAATCCTTCTATGGTTGGCTTCTTTAACGACGCGCAAGCAAATTTTGCAGGCAAATCTTTTGGTGCTGATTTAACGGTTGTGGTCCTTACTTTTTTCGCTTTTATGATTCCAGAATCAATGCGATTAAAAATTAGGTATTGGTGGTTACTAATCCCATTTACTTTTTTAGTTGCCGTAGCATTTACCTTTCCGCTGTTTTTGTATTTGCGAGAAAATGCATTAGAAAAACTTAAAGTATCTAAATGAAAAAGATAGGATTAATTGGAGGAATAACACCAGAGTCGACGATATTATACTATCAGATTTTAAATACGTTAAGTGCCAATCAGTTAGGAAAAACACATTCTGCAGAATTAATTATTAATTCATTTGATTTCGGACAAATTTCTCAACTACTAACAGAAGGCAGCTGGGATTTATTAGATAAAAAGATGGCAGACACTGCTA
>DPRC01000044.1 GCA_003537695.1 Polaribacter sp. | reverse complement strand
AAATTAATTTGTCCAGAAATTTCGTTTTTCTTTTCAAGCGCCATCTGTATAAATTCTTTTTGCTGAAAACGAATTTCCTTTGCCTTGCCAATAATATCTAAGCCTTTTAATGTAGGCAGCACTGGCTGACGTGATCGGTCAAAAATAATGAGATCAAACTCTTTTTCTAAACGTTGTATTTCTCTACTTAATGTCGACTGGGCAACATCACAAGCAATAGCAGCTCTTTTAAAATTACGATACCTTTCTACCGCTATGATATATTCTAATTGTCTAAAATTCATAATCAAAAGATAAATAGTGTTTGTAATACCTGTCCAGTTTCAATATACCGTCGAAACATCGAAATATTATTTTTACAAAAATATTATTAATTTTACTATTTAGAATCATTTTAAATAATTAAATTTGTAATAGATGAAACAGCACACAGACTACTACGATATTGATAGCTACTTAACTGAAGAACAATTGTTAATACGCAGCGCTACTAAAGCTTGGGTAGATAGAAAAATTAAACCAAATATTGAGCAGTACACGCAAGCTGCTAATGCTCCTAAAGAATGGTCAAAAGAATTGGCAGCTATCGGAGGTTACGGACTTATTATCCCTGCAGAATACGGCGGCTTAGGTATGGATTATTTATCATATGGTTTAATGATGCTAGAGTTAGAGCGCGGTGATACAGCAATACGCGTTATGAGTTCTATACAAACATCATTAGTAATGTATGCTATTTGGCAGTTTGGCTCCGAGCAACAGAAACAAAAGTATTTGCCATTACTGGCATCAGGTGACTTATTAGGCTCATTTGGTTTGACCGAGCCAAATTTTGGTTCTAATGCTTCTAATATGCACTGTAACTTTAAAATAGTTAAGGACAAAATAATTATGAACGGGAGTAAATTGTGGATAGGAAATGCCTCTCATGCTGATATTGCAATCGTTTGGGCTAAAAATGAACAAAATAAAGTTCAGGGTATTATTGTTGAAACAGCCAATACTACCAATTTTACGACCGCAAAAATTGAAAATAAATGGTCATTTAGAGCCTCTAATACGGGGGAACTAATCTTTGATAATTCTGAATTAAATAAAGGTCAGTTACTTGAAAAAAGCACCTCTATTAAAGATGCGTATTCTTGTTTAAATATAGGAAGATATGCTGTAGCTTGGGGTAGTTTAGGCATCGCATTAGATTGTTATGAGACCGCGTTGCAATTCGCTAATGAACGGATTCAGTTCGGAAAACCTATTGCTAGCTATCAATTAATTCAAAAAAAGCTATCTGAAATGATTACAGAAATTACAAAAGCCCAATTACTATCGTATCAATTGGCTGTTTTAATGGATAAACAAAAGGCTACGCATGCCCAAATATCGATGGCAAAACGAAATAATGTGGCGATGGCACAAGAAGTAGCTAAAGAAGCAAGACAAATCCTTGGCGGCATGGGCATTACCGGTGATTATCCAATTATGCGACATATTATGAATTTAGAGACGCTGATTACGTACCAAGGAACCCACGAAATGCATCTTCTAATTACTGGAAGAGATATTACTGGCATTAATGCCATTTAAATATTCAAATTACATCTATTGATTTAATAGTACAATCTAAAATCAAGTAATTTACAGGCACTGTAATATTTTTGATGCAATTCCTCTACCACCTCCAGCATATTCTCATTTTCTTCAAATAAGTTAAAGAATGCTTTGTCAAGATTTGTGCTCGTGATTCCATTCAGTTCATTTCCATAACCAGAAAGCGCCTTTGCGCCGGTGATGTCCAAAAAATATTGTGCTTCTTCCCGGCTTAAATCCAACACTTTTGCGTTTGAAAAATGTAAAATCTTTCCACTGAGTCTCCCTTCAAAAAGTTCTGCAATTTCTTGCAGACTATAGTAATAGCCGTTCAAACAAATACTATTGGCTTCACCAGTAATCACCAAGTAAATGATTTCATAGTCTTTAAAGTTATGATCCTCCGAAACCAATGCACTCAAGCTGTCTTCTAAGCCTTCGATCGTGTCACATGTTTTATAAATACTGGCGATTCCATATTGCATCGTCAATTGTTCCAGGTTTTTTTGTGCCTCGGTAACCCTGTCCGTTTCTATAGTAGGAACCGCTTCTAAACAGTAAATAAAATAATCGGTGTCTCCAAGTTGTTCTTGCGGTAGTTGTGGTCTTTTTTGTAACAAATTTCAGTTTTTATAAAAATAAATAAAACACAAAATTAAGCTAACTTTTTTATAATTTTCCGTGATTATACATAAAATAAACACAATTTTAAAAGCAAATAAATGGCTACAAGTACCCTACTTCCCTCCCAACCTTCTCTAAAAAATGCAAAGGAAACCATTCCTATAAACCAATCTCCAGACTGCAGCCTATTTGAAAGGAGATTTAAATCGTATTACTTTTAGACACATGCTGTTCACAACAGGTACCTTCAAAAAACAAGGCATTTTCAGCGCAATGTTTTGACATTGCAGTGCT
>DPRC01000043.1:1825-7982 GCA_003537695.1 Polaribacter sp. | reverse complement strand
AAACATTGAGTTTACAGAAGAAACCCTGCCTCGCATATCATCTGGTGTTTTTAACTGTAAAATAGTTTGCCTAATTACCATCGAAATTCCGTCTGCTGCGCCACTTACAAATAAAGCAAGAAGGCTGACCCAAAAAATAGATGAAAGACCAAAAGCAATGATACTTAGCCCAAAAATAAAGACAGAAATCAGCATTTTCCTTCCTGTATTTTTGTTGATTGGAATATAGGTTGTTAGAAACATGGTAACAATGCTTCCCATGGAAATAGACGCATTTAAAAGACCAAAGCCTTCTGGGCCCACCTTTAAAACGTCCTGCGCAAAAACGGACAATATTGCCACTGTCCCCCCAAATAAAACAGCGATCATATCCAGTGTTAATACTCCTAAAATTGCTTTGTTTTGAAAAACAAACCGCACTCCCGCTTTTAAACTTTCTCGCATTGGCTCCCCAATTTTTTTATTTAAAATAGGTTTCTTTTTGATTAAAAACGTACACGCTAAAGACAACAGTACCAAAATAAAAACGAGGCATAGCGTTTTGTCAACACCAATCCAGCTAATTAAGAAACCTGCAGCAAGTGCTCCTGACACCGAAGCCGTTTTCCAGGTACTTGTGCTCCAGGTTGCAGCATTGGGATAGATCTTTTTAGGGACTAATAAGGCTACTAAAGAAAAAATTGTTGGACCAAAAAAAGAACGAAGAAACCCACCAAAAAACACCAATCCGTAAATAGAATATAAAACCGCATTTGTAGACCAGTTTGCAATTATACTTTCCGTGGTTAATAAAAATAAACCAAGACTAATCAATGAAAATGCGCTGGTACAAAGTGCTAATAAATTTCTTTTTTCCTTTTGATCAACGATATGACCCGCAAATAATGCCATTGAAAAGGCTGGAATAATTTCCATTAAACCAATAATTCCTAACGAAAGTGGGTCTTTTGTAATGGAATACACCTGCCACTCAATTACAATAAACTGCATGGACCACCCAAAAACTAATAGAAACCGTACAAACAAAAAAATGTTAAACTCCTTTATTTTTAAAGCTGCATAAGGGTCTAATTTACTCATTAAAGAAGGTGGTATAAAAAGTGACTGTTGATTTTGAATACTCTGGTTTCGCTGTATTAACCGAGCTTCATATTCATTAAGATGGCGAACGTTTGATTAATATCTTTCTCTTTTACAACGATTGTCATTTCATTTGTAGTTGAAATAATTTCCTGTAAAGAAATGTCTGCCCAAGCCAATTGCTTTAAAATAAAATAATAAATTCCTGATTGTTCTTGGTTTTCTTTTGGAAGCTTTATGGTAATAGAAGCCAACTCTAATACGTTGGCTATTAATAATTCTTTTTCAAAAATCTCATTCACAAAAGGTTGTAAGTTTTTACTGGTAACAATATTTGTTTCAAAAATACCTTGAGAAACTGTTAAAAAATAGTCAGAGTTTTCTGACGATTTCGTTAAAATCTTTGCAATTTCCTTTAAAAGTGATGGGGTGTTTT
The DNA here is from genome assembly GCA_003537695.1 of Polaribacter sp. GTDB lineage: Bacteria > Bacteroidota > Bacteroidia > Flavobacteriales > Flavobacteriaceae > Polaribacter. Next base: position 6,466 of record DPRC01000043.1, on the reverse strand, counting down.
TAAACGTAAAGTCGCACAGGTCTGAACGCACAATTACGTCTCCTAAATCTAATGCCAACTTCTTAATATTTTTTCGAATCCGTAATTCGCTTGCGGGAGACAACCTGTTAATTGCCATCATCACAGCACCCACCTTGACATCTTTTTTTAAAGCTGACGAAACTTCTGCTAAAATAATTCTTGCCAAAGAAGAGACATTTATTAATTTTTCATTTAAAGCCTCTTCTATAAAAGGTGTTTTTCTAATCGTACTTTCTACAACTTCTTGTATTGTTTTCATGCTAATTGTTTAATAAAAGACAATAATGTCCAAAATTAAACAATTAATCTAGTTTATCCGTTAACTTTTTGAATTCTTTTTTTGCGTCCTTGTGAGCGTATAAAACATTATAAACAGTAGTTATAATTGGAGTATTTGCCCCATTCTCTTCCTTTATTTTGAAAGCACTTTTAGTTGCGTAATAGCCCTCCGCCACCATGCTCATTTCCATTTGAGCAGATTTTACGGTATACCCTTTGCCAATCATATTCCCAAACTGTCTATTTCTACTAAAAACAGAATACCCTGTTACCAACAAATCCCCTAAATAAGCAGAGTTATTAATGTTCCTTTTCATTTTATGAACTTTCTTAATAAACCTTTTCATTTCACGAATTGCATTACTCATTAATACAGATTGAAAATTGTCACCATATCCTAAGCCATGTGCAATCCCAGCCGCAACAGCATAAATGTTTTTTAACATTGCAGCGTATTCTGTTCCAATGATGTCATCAGAAATTTTAGTTTTTATGTACCAACTTTTTAAACAAAGACTCATTAATTGAGCATTCTCTTCGTTTTGAGAAGCAATTGTTAAGTATGAGAGTCGCTCCATGGCAACCTCCTCTGCGTGACAGGGACCTGTGATTACTCCGATATTGTCTAAGGGCACATTGTGTTCTTCATGAAAGTGCTCGCCAACGATCAAACCGGTCTCTGGAACGATTCCTTTAATTGCAGAAAAAATGATTTTATCTTTTAATGAGGTATTTAACTTCGCTAATTCGCTCATCAAAAAGGCAGAAGGAATTGCAAAAATAAGCACATCATATCCCTCAACAATACTGTTAATGTCACTAGACAATTCTAACTGATCTGCATACACATCTGCAGCTCTTAGATATTTCGGGTTATGGTTGTTCTCCTTTATATGCGCTATCGACGACTCACTTCTCATATACCAACCAACCGTCTCTAAGTTTTCTGAAAGCATCTTCACGATAGCCGTTGCCCAACTTCCTCCACCCAACACTGCTATTTTTTTCTGATCACTCATCATTTATTCATTTTGAACTTCAAAAGTAAGAAAATTAGTATCCATAGATGAATGCTTCCATGAATTATTATATTTGTACCAAATCATCTCACAAAAAATGACCATACAAATCATCAACAAATCTAATCACGCAACACCCAACTACGAGACCGAAGGAGCTGCAGGCATGGATTTAAGAGCAAATATTAAAGATTCAATCACCCTAAAACCCCTTGAAAGAGCAATTATAAAAACAGGTTTATTCATTGCTTTACCTATAGGCTTTGAGGCGCAAGTTCGACCCAGAAGTGGTTTGGCTGCGAAACAGGGTGTTACTGTTTTAAACTCTCCAGGGACAATAGATGCAGATTATCGAGGAGAAATTGGTGTCATTTTAGTAAACCTTTCTAACGAGCTTTTTACAATAAACGATGGGGAAAGAATCGCACAATTAGTAATTGCAAAACACGCACGTGCGAACTGGCATGAGGTTAGTGTTTTAGATGAAACTGACCGCGGTGCTAGTGGTTTCGGGAGCACAGGTGTTTAATGCAAAAACTATAGTTTTTTATAAATTTGACTCATTTTTCTTACCGCTTTGTGCATTAAATCAAAAGGCAAAAAAATATGGGTGTGATATCGATATCCTCGTTTTTTATAGAACTCAAAAGCGTCTACTTGTTTATCCATAGCATCTAACCATATAATTTGGTAGCCTTTTTTAAATGCCTTTTCTTCAAGCCAGGAAAGTACTTTTTTGCCAACACCCTTTCCCTGTGTTTTGGGGTGGAGATATATTCGATGCAATTTCAATTGTTTTTCTTCAGAAAACCCTTTTAATTTTTCGTCCCACACATACCTAAGAATCCCAACAGTCTCCTTGTTAAAAACAATAAAATAATAGGCTGAGTTTTCTTCCAAAAGGTCCTTAACTACAGCTTTTTCAGCATACTGTGAATTTAAGTACCAGGCACCTTCATCTGTCCAAAAGTGACTGTAAGCCGAGCTGTATACTTTTCCCATTAACGCAAAAAGGCTTGCCGTGTCTGAATTTAAAACAGGTCTTAAGGCTATGTTCTCTGATACTTTTGTCAACATTTTTTACTTTTTACTAAAATAATACTGATTCCTATTTGTGTCGGTTAAGCATTCTAAAAATAAATATTCCCCTCTTTTTCAAATTAAAAAACTGCTGCAGATTGATTCGTTCTGCAGCAGTTTATTGGAATTATTTTGCTCTTTAAAAAGCTATTCTTGATGTTCTATGGCAAGCTTAATTTTTCCTTCAAGCTCATCTGCTAATTCAGGATTGTCTTTAATTAAACCTTTGACGGCGTCTCTACCTTGGCCTAATTTAGTTTCTCCATAACTAAACCATGAACCACTTTTTTTAACAATACCCAATTCAACACCAATATCTAAAATCTCACCTACTTTAGAAATTCCTAATCCGTACATAATATCAAACTCCGCAATTTGAAACGGTGGTGCTACTTTATTTTTAACAACTTTAACTTTCGTACTGTTTCCAATAACCTTGTCTCCATCTTTTATTTGTGTTCTTCTTCTAATGTCTAATCGAACAGACGCATAAAACTTTAATGCATTTCCACCAGTTGTTGTTTCTGGGTTTCCAAACATTACACCAATCTTTTCTCTTAATTGGTTGATAAAAATAACCGTACAATTTGTTTTAGAAATTGTTCCTGTTAACTTCCGCAATGCTTGTGACATTAAACGTGCATGAAGACCCATCTTAGAATCTCCCATCTCTCCTTCAATTTCAGCTTTTGGTGTTAAAGCCGCAACAGAATCAATTACAACAATATCAATTGCGCCAGAACGAATTAAATTTTCTGCAATCTCTAATGCCTGCTCTCCGTGATCTGGTTGGGAAATTATTAAGTTGTCAATATCTACCCCTAAATTTTCTGCATAAAACTTATCAAACGCATGTTCTGCGTCAATAAATGCAGCAATACCTCCTGCTTTTTGAGCTTCTGCAATTGCATGTAAGGTCAGTGTTGTTTTACCGGAAGATTCTGGTCCGTAAATTTCAATAACCCTTCCTCTTGGATAACCACCAACGCCCAAAGCTAAATCTAAACCCAAAGAACCAGACGAAATTGCATCTATTTCTTCAGTAACTACATCCCCCAGCTTCATTACAGCACCTTTTCCATATGTTTTATCTAACTTATCTAATGTAAGTTGTAATGCTTTTAATTTTGCTTGTTTTTCTTTGTCTTCCGCCATAACCCTTGCTATTTTTATTTTAAATAAGTGCCACAAGTTACAAAAATCTGAAGTTAAATTCCTAAAAAATAACATTGAAATTTGTAGTATTTTTACACAAAATAAAAGTTTAATGAGCTCATTCGTAATTTTAAAAAACAAAAAGACCCGGGTTGTTATTGAAAACGGGGAGTTAATTAGTTTTCAAAAAGACAACAATGAGTATATCCATCAAAAAGGAAGTAAGGGCTGGAGGAACTCTGATATTGAAATGTTTCCAATAATAGGACCACTTTCTAAAAACAACTTTAGTGTACAAACCAAAAAAGGAACTGCAATTCAAGACCAGCACGGTTTGCTAAGAGAGCTGCCATATACTCTTATTTCTTCAAGTGACGATACCGCTAAATTCACTAAAAGGTATAAAAAGAATACCGCAATAAAAAACAGTAAATTCCCAAAAAAGTCTACTGAAGAAGAGGTTTTTTGGCCTTTTGATTTTATATTTGAAAAACAATTTACCCTAGTTGACACTCTTTTAAAAATTGATTTTGTAATTACTTCAGAAAAAGGAATGCCCTTTATGTTAGGGTACCACCCTGCATTTTTATTGTCTGATACAGGAAAAGAAACAGTGATCGCTAGAGGCGAAAAGATCAGTTTAAATACTATTTATAAAGCGGGCCACAACGCTTTTCCAGTTTTAAACTCTAGCGCAGTTACTTTAGAAAATATAGGGAAAAGTAATTTAGACCTTTCGATAACAGGATTTAACAACTTCATGCTATGGACACCTGCAAACAATATGTTGTGCATCGAGCCCATTACCCAATACACCTCTTATACAGACGAAAAGTTCTCAGAAAAAAACATGCGCCTTTCTTCAGGAAAAGACCTTTTTTCAGTCACAATTAATATTGTATAATTTGGAAATAGCACACCGGCATTTTGTAATGCACAAACCCTATGGGATGATTTCTCAGTTTATAAATCCCGCTAAGCGAAAGAAAAAACTATTAGGAGATTTGTATAGTTTCCCAAAAGGCACCATGGCTATTGGCCGCCTAGATGTGCCTTCGGAAGGCCTGCTTTTACTAACAACAGATGG
>DPRC01000043.1:508-1484 GCA_003537695.1 Polaribacter sp. | reverse complement strand
TCTGCTGAAATTAGGGGCGCTCTGTATGAAAAAGAATATTATGTACAGGTAGACGGAAGTATCACCGAAGAGGCGATAGAAAAATTAAAAAAAGGGGTTGAAATTGGTTTCAACGGCACAAAATATGTTACAAAACCCGGAAAAGCATTCGCTATTAAAGACCCTGAATTTCCTTTACGAAGCCAGAAAATTAGAGACGAAAGACACGGGCCAACAAGCTGGATCTCTATAATTATTAGAGAGGGCAAGTTTCGGCAGGTTCGAAAAATGACGGCTGCTGTTGGTTTTCCAACTTTGCGTTTAGTTCGAATTAGAATTGGTGAAATTACGCTAGGAAACTTAGCGATTGGAGAAGTTTTAGAGGTACCAACATTCAACTAAATAAAGCAAAAAAAAAGAGAAGTTTGTCGCCTCTCTTTTTTTAGTCCTTTAAATTCCAATTAAAGTTCAAAGCCGATGTATAGTTGCCAAACTTCATTCTTTGGCTTTTTCTCATCATAAATATCCTTTTGTCCTCTGTGATATCTTGCACCAATACTTAAGCCAGCGTCGCTTTTAAATCCGACACCCAGGTTAACACCCCAGTCAAAACTACTCGGGTCTAATTCTTCTGATGTGTCTCCAAAAAGTCTTTCAGAATCGTATTTTTCCCTGTGTGATATTGAAAAACCAGCCTGTGGCCCAGCTTCTAAAAAGAAGCTTTTTACAGGGTAAAATTTAAGCATTAAGGGGATGTTTATGTACTCTATTTTTTGCGTAAATGCTCCGTCCTCATCTGTAATTTTATATCCTTGCTGGGAATAAGTTATTTCTGGTTGTACCGAAAAATACTTGCCAAAATAAGACTCCCCATAAACTCCAATATGGAAACCGTGTAATTTTGTAGTTTGAAATGCTCCATCAATAATCACAGAAGACAGGTTGTATCCTCCTTTAATTCCTGCTGTTGCTTTGTTTTTAAAAACCTGTGCGTGTA
>DPRC01000043.1:0-171 GCA_003537695.1 Polaribacter sp. | reverse complement strand
TGATGTAATGCCAATAAGCATCATCATACATATTATATATACTTTTTTCATTTTTTTGAATTTGTTTTAAATTTATCTGCCTCCATTTGCCTTTAAATCAGCCAAACAGTTTGCGTCTAATACCGGTATCTCTCCTCCTGTAAGCAAGCTTCCAATTCCCTGGCTCGTTTC
>DPRC01000023.1 GCA_003537695.1 Polaribacter sp. | reverse complement strand
CTCAATCCTTTTTTACCTGAGCAGTGAGTTGCATTTTCGGGGTATTCGACCCTATTCATTTAGAACTGTTTAAAATGCCTGTTAAACTGCTAGATTCAATATCTTTAGTTAGAAGGCGCAAGTAGTTATTCGCAACCCACTTTTAGTGGGTTTTAGTTTGTGTATTAAATGCTTATAAAGCGTGTGAAATAAATAAGACAATCACAATATTTAAAATCAATATATAGGAATATGAATTTAAGTAAGAAACCAACCTATGAAGCTTTGGAGAAGAAGATTGATGAATTGAAGGCTGAGGTGAAATTAACAGAAAATAAAGATAGGATTAATATACTTTTAAAAGCTTCTGACGACATCATTACTTTTCACAAAGCCTCCGGGGAATATATTTATTATAATGGCCCAAATTGCTATCCAATATCTGCCAAAGAGATTGTAGGTAAAATGCCAAAAGACCTTTTGAGTGCAGCCATTTCAGAGCCACTTATGGCGGCATTTGAGAACGTAAAGGAAAAAGGAGAAAGTCAAACATTAGAGCTTTTTATGGACCTTAAAGGAGAGAAGAGGTGGTATTCAGAGTATATCTATCCAATTAAAGATTCGGAGGGTGCTGTGGTAGAAATGGTCAAAATTTGTCGGGACATTCATGCTAGAAAGGTTGCGGAGCAAGAAATTGTAAAACAAAATAAAGCGCTTATTAAAAGTGAAAATGCGTATCGAGACGTTTTAGAGGCGAGCAGCGATTTAATTGTTGTTTGTGATAGCAAAGGAAAGATAACGTTCATAAACCATGCGTCAAAACAATTCTATGGATTGCCGCCAAAAAAATGCATAGGTAGAAACATTTTTAATTTTGTGCATCTAGAAGACCAGAAAAAGACCAAAGCTGAGCTTATAGTTTGGGAACGTTCGAAAAAAAATACCTTTCATTTTGAGAATAGATTAATAGATGCTTCAGGTGAAGTGCGTGAAACGGAGTGGTATGTAAATATTGAGCGAAAAGGAAAAAAAACAGCTAAAATAACTTCAACAATTCGAGACATTACAACGCAAAATAGAACGCATCAAGAATTATTAGTTGTAAACAATGAGTTGTTGATTCAAAATAGATTGCAAGAAAAACAAACGATAAGTTTAATCAGTTCTAAACAGGATACAGAGGAAAGTGAAGCAAGGTTTCGCATGCTAATTTTAAGTATGGATGCAGGTGTGGTCGTGCATGCACCAGACAGTTCTATTATAACAAATAATAAGCGAGCTTCTGAAATATTAGGCCTGTCGGATGACCAAATAAGGGGCATAAAGTCTATTAACCCAATTTGGAAGTTTGTAAAAGCAGATAAATCTCCACTGCCTTTTTCGGAATACCCAGTAAATAGAATTGCGCGAACTAAAGAACCAATAGTAAATAGTATTGCGGGTGTTTTACATCCAGATAGAAAGGAAGTTACGTGGGTAAAAGTGAATGGTTGCGCCTCGTTAACCGATACTGGAGAAGTAAAAGAGATTGTCATCAGTTTTATTGAATATACGGACAGAATAAAGATTGAGAAGGAAAAAATTGCTGCAATAAAAAAATTAGAAAAGAGCGAAAAAAGATTGAATCATACCCAAGAATTGGCAGGTGTAGGAAGTTGGATCTTTTATCCACCAAGTCAGAAAGCCGAGTGGTCGGACGAAACCTTTAATTTATGGGGTTTAGATTCTCGAAAAGGACTCCCAACTTATGAAACACTAATAGAAAGAGTGCATGAAGAGGATTTAACCTTATTTACAAGCACGTATGAGGCCGCTGTTACTCTTGGAACTTCTTATGATGTTGAAATTCGAGTGAACCTTCCAAATGGCATCCAAAAAACACTAAGATCTATTTGTCAAACGACCATAGGAAAACCTGGAGAGGTGGTCAGTTTGAATGGAGCGAATTTAGATATTACTGCACAAAAGTTACTTGAGAAAGACCAAATAAAGCATCAAAGAATTAAAGCAATTGGAGAAATGTCTTCTTCTATAGCGCATGATTTTAATAATTCATTGCAACAGATGTCCGGAAACTTAGAGGTTATTAAACTTCAGAAGAACCTTTCTAATAGTAGTGTTGATCGTTTAAATAATATCAGTGGTATTATTACGGATGCCGCGAGTAGAGTGGATGCCTTGCAGCAATTTGGAGATGCAGAAAATGATATTAAAAAGATTGAACACATAGATTTTAATGCTTTGATTGAGGAAAGTTTAGACCAATCGCGCCCATTGTGGAAAGATGGTATGGAGAAAAAAGGATTGTGTTTTAAGATGATTACTAATTTTAAAAATATTCCTAAATTTGGAGGTCACAAAGGAGTTTTAAAGTCAGCGATTCATAATCTGATTAAGAATAGTATTGAAGCAATGCCCGAAGGAGGAGAACTTAAGATTACCACTAGTTTTAGAGATAAAAAGGTTTTTGCAACTTTTACAGATACTGGAATCGGTATGAATGAGCAGACGAAGATAAAAGTATTTGAACCTTTTTTTAGTACAAAAGGATTCAAATTAGGGCGAGGATTAGGAATGAGTGGTGTTTACAATACAATCAAAGATTACAATGGGGAAATAATCGTGAAGGCTTCTAAGCCTGCGGAAGGAACGACCTTTGAAATTAGTTTTCCTGCAATCCAAAAAGAGGAGGCCCAAGAAACTATGGAAGCTGAGCCTCAGGAAAAAGGAACATTTAATATTTTATGGGTAGATGATGATGAAATGATTACCAATGATATTTGTGAACTTGTGGAACTTATGGGGCATCGCTGTACGATTGCAAATAGTGGAAAAACAGCTTTAGCGCAACTTTATGAAAATCACTATGATTTGGTATTTACCGATATTGGCATGCCTGAAATGAATGGATGGGAGTTTATAAAAAAAGTTCGTGATGACTTTTCTCATGATATAAAAATCATTACAGTTTCAGGTTGGAGTGTTGATGCTGAAGTTAAAAAAAAGTATGGTGTAGATGTTGTTTTACAAAAGCCTTTTACCGTTGAAAAACTTGATAATTTAATTTCAAATTTATAAAAATTTAGGAGCAGTGGTGTTTAATGAGCGTTCTTTTATTTCTATGCATGGCGTGCTGTGATGTGGGGCTCTTAAAGAGCCCTTTTTAAGGAGTGTAAATCTTCTATAAATAGATGTAATTTGAAGGTCTGTATAATATTGCTGGATAGGGTAGAAGTAGCTAAAATTACAGATGGTCTTGAAGCCAGCTGTCTTTTAGGAGTGCATACCTGCGATCGGTGCATTGATCTCTTTCATTAAAAAACTCAGAGATAGGTTTCATCAGCTTGTTTAAAATCTTAACGGAAGCACTATTGGTAATATTTACATCTGCGGTCACTTTCTCTGTTTTTAGTATGTTGAAATAATAGGCTAACATTCCTTTGGTTGCCTCCGTGCCATACCCTTTGCTCCAAAACTTTTCTCTAAATCGGTATCCTAATTCGCTTTCGTTGTGTTCATTTTTTAGAAACAGGGCAAGTCCAATCATTTCTGTAGTCCTTTTTTCAAAGATACCACAAGTACATTTTTGACTTTTCAAATTGGACACTGTTAAATTCAAATTTCTATCAAACCTTTCTGTCGCTTCAGTTTCTGTAAAAGGTTTTTGTGGAATTTCCGCCAAAATTTTTGGATCTGTAAACATTTCAACAAATAATTTCTTATCAGCCTTTTCTAAACTTTTAACAATCAATCTTTCAGTTTCAAATAGGATCATTTCCAATATGGTTTGCACGGTATATTTTT
>DPRC01000112.1:2405-4994 GCA_003537695.1 Polaribacter sp. | reverse complement strand
GTTCCTGATAAGGATGTAATGGTGAGTGCACCAGGGCTCAAAAAAATAGGTTCAGGTGCCTATATTATGAAACCGGAAGCTGGAGATGAGGTTAGCATTAAGGTGCAAGCAAAGCTCGCGGATGGAAGTACTGTGAAAACAAGCACGATCTTTAGAGTAAAAGATATTCCTGCCGCAATGGGAACTGTAAGAGGTCAATATGGTACTGTAAGGATGCCAAAATCTGGACTCGCAAATACGCCAATTGGAGCAGGTTTGCCAGATTTTTTATTCGATTTAGATTTAGAAGTACTCAGCTTTAAAGTAAAAGTACCTGGTCAATTAGCAATTATTGTAAAGGGAACAAAACTAAGTGCTGCTGCAAAAAAAGCCCTTTCTAAAGCAAGAAGAGGGGATATGATTAATATCTTTGATATCAAAGCTATTATAAAAAATAGTAGTTACAAACTTAAGAAAGTATTGCCTGTAAACATAGAGTTAACAAACTAGAGAATACCCATAGTTATGATTAGAAATTCTGTATTAATATTTTTAGCTGTTCTTAGTACTAATGGAGTACTAGGTCAATCGAATATACTAAACGCAAAGTCGGTAGATCAAATTGGTGTAAAAAGCAAACAACAATTAGCGGCAGATAATGATCGTCCAATTCCTTACGGATACTTGGATGATAGAGATGTACTTTGGTCTAAGATAGTTTGGGAGTTTATTGATTTAAATCAAAAGATAAACTTACCTTATTATTTCCCCATAGATACCGTTAACATATCCTCTTACAGAAGGTCCTTATTTGACACGTTACTTAAAGGGATGAAAGAAGGTGAAATCGAACATGTATATTCTGACTCTTTCTTTACTTCGAAAATAACAAAGGACGAAATTCAGCAGCGTTTGATTAATGTTCGGGAGGAAAACGGATACACGGATACTTTCAGAATTAAAACACAAGACGTAGAGGGGTACATGATCAAAGGAATGTGGTATTTTGACAAACGTCACGGAGAATTGAAATATAGACTATTAGCCCTTGCTCCAATGGGGAAGGACGTTCAAACGCTTGGGGTTGAAGATATTGAGGATTCAAAATTATACGAATTATTCTGGATCTTTTTTCCAGCAGCGCGTCAGGTGCTCCATAATGCAAAGGTGTTTAATGTAAAGAATGCGTCACAGCCTATTTCTTTTGATCACTTATTAAATGCACGAAGATTTAGTTCCGTAATTGTGCGTGAAGAAAATATTTATGATAATAGAGCAATCGAAGACTATGTGCGTGGTAATTCTTTGTTTCAATTATTAGAGGCTTCAAAAATTAAAGAAGATATTAGAAATAGAGAAATGGACATGTGGAGTTATTAACTTATAGTCTTTATAGAATCTAAAACGTTTGTGAAAGCAAGCGTTTTTTTTATGAAAAACAATTTCTGAAGAGGGCTGTATGCTGCCTGAAAAAAGAAGTGCATATTTGTAGTCTTTAAGAAAGAGTGCAGCGCACTCATATACTCACAGCGATCACGTATTGTAAACGTCGTTATTTTATGAAAGTAGATTATATTATTGTTGGTTTAGGATTGGCAGGTTTGGCATTTGCAGAAGAATTAATAAAAGCGAATAAAACCTTTTTAGTTTTTGAGAATCACTCGCAAACGTCCTCTTTAGTGGCTTGTGGAGTATATAATCCTGTAGTTTTAAACAAATTTACTGCCGTTTGGAACGGTGCTGCGCAGTTAGAGGTTGCCATGTCTTTGTATGGAACACTAGAGAAGAAGTTAAATCAGAAGTTTGACGATAAATTTTTAATAAAAAGAGTCTTTAAATCCATTCAAGAACAAAATAATTGGTTTACTGCTTCAGACAAACCTTTGTTACAGCAATTTTTGAATCCAAGTATAGAAACTAAAAAGAGACCTGGGATTGTGGGGGATTTTGGCTTTGGAACTGTAAATAAAACGGGAAGAATTGATACTTTAAAATTGGTACGTGCCTATCGCTCTTATTTGAGTGCCAACAATTGGATCCGTTTTGAAAAATTTGAACATCAAAAAGTAGTACCATCTTCTGAAAGTATAAGGTATAATGAGATCGAATGCAAACAGGTTGTCTTTTGTGAGGGTTATGGAATTACAGAAAATCCTTTTTTTAATTATTTACCGCTAGCGGCAGCGAAAGGAGAGTTGATAACCATTCACGCACCCGGATTAAATATTGATTTTTTATTGAAAGCATCTGTTTTTGTAATTCCATTAGGAGATGATCTTTACAAGGTAGGAGCTACTTTCAACCATACAGACAAGACAGCGACTCCTACAGCGGCTGGAAAATTAGAATTAGAGGATAAATTAAAAAAGGTACTTGACATTCCATATCAAGTAATGGAACAATTTGCAGGGATACGGCCCACTACAAATGACCGCAGACCTTTTGTAGGATTGCATAAAGAGCATCCGCGATTAGCGGTTCTAAACGGTATGGGAACGCGTGGTGTCCTTATAGCACCCACCATGGCCAAAGCATTGTTTGCGTGCATAGAAAAAGGAGTTTCTTTAGAGGTATCCGCAGACATCGCTAGATTTCAGTAACCAACAAACG
>DPRC01000112.1:896-2020 GCA_003537695.1 Polaribacter sp. | reverse complement strand
CAAATAGTACTTAATTGACGCACATTGGTTACATTTCTTCGTAACTTACAAACATATTGATCCAAATAATCCGAGATAAACGCAAATTTAAAGGTGCTAGTGCGAGTAAAACTCCAATAATAGCAGCAAAAGATTCCAGCAGGATTAGATTGAAAAAAAGGGTAGCAATGGTGAAGGTAGCGATAGAAAGTGCTACTGTAATGCCGTAATTTACATACATAGCGCCAAAAAAGAAAGAAGGTTCCATCATGTACCGCAAGTTACAGTTTGGACAATTATCATACAGTTTCGTAATCCTAGCAGGGTGAAATGTGAATTTATGTTTAAAAAAAGGACCCTCTTGGCACCTTGGGCATTTGCTGTTTGCAACACTGTATATTTTTGTGCCTTTTTTAAACATCATAACTCTAATTTTTTAAGTAGCTTTGCGCCTTATAAAATTACAAAAATTACATGTTAAACGTACATAATTTAACAGTTTCTTTTATGGGAACTGAATTGTTTTCAGGCATCACTTTTAAGTTAAATAAAGGGGATAGAATTGGACTGATCGGTAAAAACGGTGCAGGAAAATCGACCTTATTAAAAGTGCTTTCTAAAGATATAGAAAGCAGTGCAGGGACCATGGCTTTTGACAAAGATGTACAAATTGGTTTTTTAAGACAGGACATTGATTTCGTGGAGGGAAGAACTATTTTAGAGGAAGCATACCAAGCTTTTGAAGAAATTAAATTAATAGAGCTTCAATTAGATGAAATTAATGAGCAATTAGCCACTAGGACGGACTATGAAAGTGAAGAATACAGTCAGTTAATTATTGATTTAACAGAAAAAACGGAACGTTATGAACTTTTAGGAGGGTATAATTACCAAGGAGATACTGAGAAAATATTACAAGGATTAGGCTTTCAAAGAGAAGATTTCGACAAACTAACGGATACTTTTTCTGGAGGTTGGAGAATGCGTATTGAACTGGCTAAATTGTTGCTTCAAAACAATGACATTTTACTTTTAGATGAGCCAACAAATCACTTGGATATCGAATCTATTATCTGGTTAGAAAATTTCTTGAAAGGATATTCTGGAGCAATAGTATTGGTTTCACATGATAAAATGTTCTTAGA
>DPRC01000112.1:0-472 GCA_003537695.1 Polaribacter sp. | reverse complement strand
TAAGAGGAGAAATTAAAGAAAAGCAACTACAAGCGCAAAAGAATCAAGAGAAAGAAATAAAACAGAAGCAACATTTAATAAACAAGTTTAAGGCAAAGGCAAGTAAAGCCTCTATGGCGCAATCTTTAATGAAACAACTTGACAAAGTAGAGTTGATTGAAGTCGATCAAGACGACAACCAGTCTATGAATGTTCGTTTTAATATCTCTAAGGAGCCAGGTAAAATTATTGTAGAAGCAGAAAATCTTTCTAAGAGTTATGGAGAGAAACATGTTCTGGAAGGTGTTGATTTGCTAATTGAAAGAAACAGCAAGATTGCTTTTGTGGGTCAAAACGGTCAAGGAAAATCCACCTTAGCAAAAATGATGGTGGGTGAAATTCCTTTTGGAGGACATCTGAAACTTGGGCACAATGTAGAGGTGGGTTATTTTGCTCAAAATCAATCAGAGCATTTACCACCAGAAAAAACGGT
>DPRC01000179.1:7070-11629 GCA_003537695.1 Polaribacter sp. | reverse complement strand
ATACACTGCAATTTTAGGCGCTTTCTCTAAGGTTACAGCATCCTGATTGGAAGAGGGTGCTGCAATTTCTTCTAAGATCAACTGTGCTTTTGCGTCTGAAATAACTTCGTAGGATACTCCGCGAACTTTACATTCGTTTGAGATAATTTTATTGTTTTCTATTAAAAATGCGCCGCCATCATAATTTAACAGCCATTTCGATTTTAGACCAGCTTCTAGAGAGAAAAAGACAATTCCGTATGCTTTTAAATGATTTTTCTGATTGTCATTACTCATTGGGACATAGATAAAGGAAGCCCACATAGAATTTGACAGCAATAAAAATGTAAGGATTGTAAGGGTTTTTTTCAAAATAAAATGAGCTATTTAGTTTCTAAGTTATTATACTTTTTAAACCAGGCTAAAGTATGTGCTACTTTACTAATTAAGTTGCTGGGTTTTTTAGCAATACCGTGAGATGCTCCAGGAATCTCTACCAATACAGTTTCAATTTTTCGCAACTTTAAAGCATGGTATAATTGTTTTGCTTCACTTGGTGGAGTGCGTAAATCATTCATCCCAACCATCACCATTGTTGGTGTTTCAATATTACCAACCAACGAGATTGGAGAAAACTTCCAATAGGTTTCAAAATTTTCCCAAGGTTGACCCGGAAGCCTTGAATTCGCATATCCAAAGTAATTATCTGCAACCAAGGTTTTACTAATCCAATTCATTACCGGCTTTACAACAACAGCAGCTTTAAATCTGTTATTTTTTCCAATCATCCAAGCGGCCATTATTCCTCCGGCACTTCCACCGGTTACAAATAGTTTTTCGTCATCCACAATTCCTTTTTTAACTAAATAATCTACGCCATCCATTACATCATTATAATCTTGTCCTGGATAATTATGATACAATAAGTTGGCAAACTCCTCTCCATAACTTGTGCTTCCTCTAGGATTTGGGTAAAACACTACATAACCATCTGCAGCATATAATTGAATTTCTGCTGTAAAACGATCTCCATAATTAAGAATTGGACCTCCATGGTTTTCGACCATTAGCGGATATTTTTTTGATGCATCATAAAAAGGAGGTTTCACAATCCAACCTTGAATATTTCTTCCATCATAAGAAGATTTGTACCAAACTTCTTCTGTTTCTCCCAATGCTCGGTGACTTAAAACATCTTGGTTTAAATTAGTAATGCGTTTGGCTGCTTTTTTATTCTGAATTACAACTATTTCTGCTGGATATTCTGGTCTTGATTGTGTGTACACCAAAGTTCCATTATTCGCAACAGAATAAGATCCTGAAGCATAGGGTCTTCCTATTGTTGTTCCTCCTAAATTGTCTGCCAGCTTTACTAATTTTCCGTTTGTAGAAATGTGTGCTACCTTAGAATTCCCTTTTTCATCATAAGTGCAATACAAACCTTTACCAGAGGTATCCCAAGAAATATTTGAAATACTATTGTCAAAATTTCCAGAAATCACTTTGCGATTGCTCCCATCTGAATTCATCATGTATAATTGGGTATTCTGGTGCGCCTGTAACTTGTCTTCAAATCCTAAAAACGCAATGAGTTTTCCGTTAGGTGACACTTTAGGTGCGTAATCTGGTCCGTTTTGTGAAGTCAAAACCGTGATAATTTTACTGTCTATATACACTTTATAGATTTCACTGTTTCTAAAATCATATTCCCAATCTTCCACTCTATTTGCTGAAAAGTAAATCTCTTTTCCATTAGGAGAAAAGGACAAACTACCTCTATGATTATAATCCTCACTTGTTATTTGTCTTGGAGTACCTCCTTCTGCAGGCAGTATAAATAAATGAGTAAAGCCAGGTTGCATATAGCCAAGACCATCTGCTTCATGTTTTAATCTGTCTGTTATTCTTGCAGGTTTTGACCAAGATGCTCCTTTGGGTTTCAAAGGCATCTTTACAATAACTGGCGAGTTTTTTGCTATGAACATTGTAAAAGCCAAGTGTGTTCCATCTGGTGACCAAGAAAGATTCCCTGGAGCCATTTCTAATTGTGATAGTTTTGCTATTTGACCTGTTTGAACCCAATACATATAAAGCTCAGAGCCCTCATCCGTAGCACTTACAAAAGCAATACGATCTCCACTTGGCGACCATCTTGCTTGAGACTCATTTACTTCTCTAGAAGTTAATTTTCTATGTGAAGAGCCATCTGAATTGATAATCCAAAGATTACCCTTAGAAGTATCTTTCATAATATCAAATCCGTTTCTTATATATACAACTTGGGAAGCGTCAGGAGAAATTTGAGGATCTGAGGCCCATTCTAAAGAGAATACATCTAAAGGCTGAAAAGCTGTTTTTTGTTCTTGTGCGGGTATATTTTGAAAACTCAGAAAAAATAATGTGAAAGTTAAAAGATGCTTCATAAAACTAATATTATGTTGAAAATTCTATTCTTATTTGGTCTTACCAATAAAGAAAAATAATGGTTTTTTTTCAAAAACTAAAATACACAATTGCAGTGAAGCAATTGTGTATTTATAAAATTTTATGATTTTTTAACTATTTAGAAAGGAACATCCTCACTTCCAAAAGCATCTTTTGGCTCAATTCTTTGATCTGGAAAAACATCATCTGGAAAATCTGTATTCATAGCAGATTGAAATTCTGAACTAAAGCCTTCGTCCAAATCAGAGAATTTTGCGAGATGACCTGTAAATTTCAAACGGATATTTTCCAAACCACCATTTCTGTGTTTTGCAACAATAAACTCTCCTTGACCTTCACAGGGTGTATGTTCGTCATCATCCCATTCTGTCATTCCATAATATTCTGGACGGAAAATAAAAGAGACAATGTCTGCATCCTGCTCAATAGCACCAGATTCACGTAAATCAGAGAGCAACGGTCTTTTACTTCCTCCACGCGTTTCTACCGCACGTGATAATTGAGATAGCGCAATTACTGGAACTTCTAATTCTTTTGCCAAAGCTTTTAGATTTCTGGAAATCATAGAAATTTCCTGTTCTCTATTTCCTCCAGACTTTCCTCCAGCAGTCATCAACTGTAAATAATCAATTACAATAATTTTAACACCGTGTTGTGATACCAATCTTCGTGCTTTTGCACGCAAATCAAATACAGAGAGTGAGGGTGTATCATCTATGAAAATGGGTGCATCTGATAATTTTTTAACCTTTACATTTAGCTGCTCCCACTCATGTGGTTCTAAGTTTCCTTTTCTTAATTTTTCTGAGGTCAATCCCGTTTCAGAAGAGATCATCCTCGTAATCAATTGCACAGAAGACATCTCTAATGAGAACACGGCAACACCGTGGCCGAAATCAATTGCCATATTTTTGGCCATCGAAATTACAAATGCTGTTTTTCCCATACCAGGACGGGCAGCAATAATTACTAAATCTGAAGGCTGCCATCCAGAGGTGAGCGCATCTAATTTGGTAAAGCCCGTTTCTAATCCAGACATTCCTTCAGAATTTCCAATTTCTTGAATTTTGGCTAAAGCCTGCTTTACAAGAGAACCTGCATCTTCAGAACTCTTTTTCAAGTTCCCCTGCGTTACTTCAAAGAGTTTCGCTTCTGCATCGTCTAACAACTCAAAAACATCAGTCCCGTCGTCATAAGCATTTTCAATAATTTCACTTGAAATAGAAATTAATTTACGCTGAATGTATTTTTGAAGTATAATTCTTGCATGAAATTCAATATGGGCTGAAGAAGCTACTTTTTGCGTCAATCGAATAAGATATAAATCACCACCAACAAACTCTAACTTTCCATTCTTTTTTAACAGATTTGACACCGTTAGCAAATCAATAGGTTCTGAGTTTTGAAACAATTCATAAATAGCAGCATAGACTTCGTTGTGCTTTTGGTCATAAAAGGCATCTGCACTTAACACATCGATTACATCATCAATTCCTTTTTTATCAATCATCATTGCACCCAACACTGCCTCCTCAAGCTCTACTGCCTGTGGTGGAATTTTACCTTTTTCAAGACTGATAATTCTACTTTTATCCGTCTTTTTTATTGGGTTTGCATTCGTTTTCTCCATAATAACAAAGGTACTTTTTTACTTGGTTTTCTTCTCTAAAATCACACTTAAATTTGTGAACAATATTTGTAAACTAAATTGTTATTATCTTGTTAATAACCAGCCAACTTCTATTTTAATAGATTATTTTTATGCCAATGAAAAGAGACAAAAAACAACTTTTAATAGCACTTTTACTTCCCGTACAAATTGTTTTGGTGCAATTGGCATCTAAAAATCCTGAAATTATCGAGTTGTATTATGCCAATGGTGTCTATCCTGTGATTTCTTCCTTTTTGAGGATTGTTTTTGGCTGGCTCCCTTTTTCTTTTGGAGACCTCTTACTTGGGTATTTACTTTTTATCTTTGTCCGCTTTGCTGTTCGTTTGATTGCCAGTAGGTTTCGTAATTTAGTTCCCAAACTAGTACACTTTACAGCAATCATCTCTGGCATCTATTTTTGTTTTTACCTTTTTTGGGGCTTGAATTATTACAGAGAACCCTTGGCTAAAAACATGCAGTACCC
>DPRC01000179.1:0-6684 GCA_003537695.1 Polaribacter sp. | reverse complement strand
AGGTTAAATTATTATCACATTAAAATCACAAAAAACGACACTATAAAAGTGGTAAATATCCATGATCCACAAACAATGTATACAATGGCAACGGATGGTTACCAGCAGTTATCAGAAGCGTATCCCCAGTTTACCTATCAGCACGCATCTGTAAAAAATTCTTTAATGAGTTGGTTACAAATGTACAATGGAACTGCCGGTTATTTCAACCCTTTAACCGGGGAAGCGCAAGTGAATGACCGCATACCAAAAACAGGCTATCCAACAACAATATGTCATGAAATGGCACATCAAATTGGTTTTGCAGCAGAAAACGAAGCAAATTTTATTGGGTTCTTAGCGGCTAACTATACTCCAGATTTGTATTTTAAATATGCCAGCTATCGAATGGCATTTGCCTACTGCATCTCTGAACTTAAAAAACGAAATCCAAAAAAAGCAAAACAACTTTGGAAAAAAGTACATGTAGGAATTGAGAAAGATTTTAGCGCGAGCTATCGCACATGGAAAGCGTATAAAAACCCATTCGAACCGCTGGTGAAAAAAGGATATAATGCCTATTTAAAGGCCAATAAACAGGAACATGGGACGGATTCCTATAATCAGGTGGTTTCCTTACTCATCACCTATTTTGAATCTTTAAAAAAACACTAAATTCCTTAAATTTTTGTTAAAGTAATTTCATTTAACAAAATTCAAAAAGCATATCAATAAATTGTTCATCGATTCAAATGATCTAACCAAATGAAAAAACTACTAGTACTACTCTTTTTCTTGAAACTTACTATTTCGCACGCACAAGATTACTTTCCTACAGATGCTGGTGTAAAAATAGCAGCCAACACCTTGGTTGCTTTTACAAATGCTACCATATACGTGACACCCGAAAAGGTGCTTAAAAAGGCAACTTTACTGATTGAAAACGGTAAAATAACAAATGTTGGACGCTCCGTCAAAATACCTAAAGGTGCAAAAGTTGTGGACCTGTCAGGAAAAACAGTATATCCCTCCTTTATCGATTTATACTCAGATTTTGGAATTAAAAAACCCAAAAGAGCAGGTACTCGTTCTAGAACAACACAATATGCTGCTTCCCGAGAAGGATATTACTGGAATGACCATATCAGACCAGATATCAATCCTATAAAAGATTTTTCATTCGATGCAAAAAAAGCAAAAGAACTGTTAAATGCTGGTTTTGGAGTTGTAAATACACATGTACAAGATGGTATTATTCGTGGAAACGGGTTGTTAATTGCTTTGAACCCAAATGCTTCGAACGCATACAGAGTGTTGGATACAAAATCCGCTCAATATTTATCCTTTTCCAAAAGTGCCTTGTCTAAACAAGCCTATCCTGGCTCTAGAATGGGTGCAATGGCATTGTTAAGACAAACATATAATGACGCTTCTTGGTATGCTCAAGGAAATATGAAGAATAAAGATTTGGCATTAGAAGCTTTAAATAATAATAAAAATTTAGTTCAAATTTTTGAAACAGGGAATTTATTAGATGCGTTAAGAGCAGATAAAGTGGGAGACGAATTTGGTATCCAATATACTATTGTGGGTTCTGGAGACGAGTTTGAAAGAATTGGTGATATAAAGAAAACAAATGCAAACTTTATTATTCCTATTAATTTTAGTGCTGCTTATGATGTTTCGAATCCTTTATTAGCGCAACAAATTTCTCTAAGAGACATGCGAAAATGGAATCAAGAACCATCAAACTTAAAAGTACTTTCAGAAAACGATATTAATTTTGCTTTGACTACACGCGCTTTGAAATCTGTAAAGTCTTTTCACAAGAACTTACAAAAAGCCATAAAATATGGTTTTGACAAAGAAAAAGCATTGGCTTCCCTGACAACTATTCCTGCGGCTATGATAGGAAACAACGCTATTGGAAACTTAAAAACAGGAAGTCATGCCAATTTTATTGTTACTTCTGGAGATGTTTTTGATGCGAAAACCACCATCTATGAAAACTGGGTGCAAGGTGAAAAAAATGTAGTAAATGACATGACTATAAAAGATATTACAGGAAACTACATGTTGTTTGTAAATGATAAAAATTATGAATTGGTCATTTCTGGTAAGGCTGCAAAACAAACTGCCGTTATTAAAATGGGAGATAAAAAAGTAAAATCTAAATTTTCTTATAAAGAAGATTGGATTTCGATGACCTTAAATGAAGACAGTGTATTCACTAGAATGTTAGGTAAAATTATAAACACTTCTAAGGCAATGCAAGGAACTGCATTTGACACCCAAGGAAATGAAACTTCTTGGTCTGCCAGCCTCCAAGTAAAAAAAGACGATAAGAAAAAAGAAAAGAAGAAAGAGAAGGAAGAAAAGGAAGCTACTATTGTTGTGCTTCCTGTAAGTTATCCTAACCTTGGTTTTGGAAATTATAAAATCCCAGAAACTGAAACGATTCTAATTAAGAATGCAACTGTTTGGACAAGTGAAGCTGCTGGAATTTTAGAAAATACAGATGTATTGCTAAAGGATGGTAAAATTACTAAAATTGGCACCAATTTAAAAGCGAGAAGCGCGAGAGAAATTGACGGAACAGGGAAACATTTAACTGCAGGTATTGTAGATGAACATTCTCATATTGCTGCCTCTGCAATTAATGAAGGTGCACAAAATTCGTCTGCTGAAGTTACCATAGAGGATGTAATTGATCCGAATGACATAAATATTTATAGAAATCTTTCTGGTGGAACTACCTCTGCTCAAATTTTGCATGGTTCTGCAAATCCGATTGGTGGGCGCTCTGCAATCATCAAACTAAAATGGGGAGAAAATGCAGATGCTATGATATATGACAATTCACCAAAATTCATAAAATTTGCTTTGGGTGAAAATGTAAAACAATCTAGAAGTTCTAATGGAACCCGTTTTCCTCAAACAAGAATGGGTGTTGAACAACTATTTATCGATTACTTTACAAGAGCGCAAGAATATGAAGTGCTAAAGAAAAGTGGAAATCCGTATCGAAAAGATGATGAAATGGAAACCTTGGTTGAAATTTTAAATGGAGAACGTTTTATTTCTTGTCACTCTTATGTGCAATCAGAAATAAATATGTTACTAAAAGTTGCTGAGAAATTCAATTTTAGAATCAACACATTTACACATATTTTAGAAGGCTATAAAGTTGCCGATAAAATGGCAAAACATGGTGTTGGAGGTTCTACTTTCTCAGATTGGTGGGCCTATAAATACGAAGTAAATGACGCCATCCCTTACAATGCTGCAATTATGCACAATGCTGGGGTAACGGTTGCTATAAATTCTGATGACAGAGAAATGTCGAGACGTTTGAATCAAGAAGCAGCAAAAACCATTAAATATGGCGGAATGTCTGAATTGGAAGCTTGGAAAACAGTCACTATAAATCCTGCAAAATTATTACATATCGATGATAAAGTAGGGAGTATTAAAGCAGGGAAAGATGCAGATGTTGTTTTATGGAGTCAGCACCCAATGTCTATTTATGCCAAAGTAGAAAAGACGATTGTAGATGGTAGGGTTTTATTTGACAGAAATGAAGATTTGAAAAAGCGGGAAGCAATCAAAAAAGAGAAAAGTAAATTGATTACCATGATGCTGAATGAAAAAATGAAGGGTGGCAAAACAAAAGCACCTGTGAAAAGAGGTGATGTTAATTTTCACTGTGATACGTTAGAAGCACTTAAAAACTAAAAATGATGAAAAAAATAATATATAGTGTACTGTTTTTCTGTTTAATAGGAAATAGTACTGCACAACAAACACCAGCAGACCAGCAAACTACTGCGTATTCCATTGAAGGGGCAACTGCACATTTAGGAAATGGAGAAGTCATTGAAAATTCGCTACTGATATTTAATGAAGGTAAAATTACTTTTGTTGGAAGCGCAATGGCAACAACTGCAAGATTAGGTTCGGTTATAAATGCCAAAGGAAAACACGTGTATCCTGGATTTATTGCTGCGAATACTACCCTAGGTTTGGTGGAAATTGATGCAGTAAAAGCAACCAATGACCAAGATGAAATTGGTATTATGAATCCGCACATTAGAAGCTTGATTGCCTATAATGCAGAAAGTAAAGTAGTAGAATCTATGAGACCAAACGGGGTTTTAATGGCACAAATAACTCCAAGAGGAGGCGTACTGTCAGGAACATCGTCTGTTGTGCAATTGGATGCTTGGAATTGGGAAGATGCTGCAATTAAGACAGATGATGGAATTCATATGAATTGGCCTTCTAGTTTTACTTCTGGAAAGTGGTGGTTGGGAGAAGATCCAGCTTTAAAACCAGATGTGAAATATGCTGAAAACGTTGATGAAATAAAAGCATACTTTATGAATGCCAAAAATTATTTAGCAAGTAATAAAGAAAAAACACATTTGCCTTATCAAGCAACAGCAGGTTTATTTGATGGATCGAAACGCTTTTTTATTCATGTAAGCGGACAAAAAGAAATTACAGATGCCATTACAGTTTCTAAAGAACTAGGTATTCATAACTTGATCATTGTAAATGGAGAAGCTGCAGATAAAGTGGCTGATTTATTAGTGAAAAATAATGTTTCGGTAATTTTAGACAGACCCCACAGAAATCCTAACAGCGAAGATGACGCATATGACGCTACCTATACCATTGCAAAAACGTTATTGGATAAAGGTGTATTGGTAAGTTTAGGTATGGAGGGGCAGATGGAACGCATGCAAACAAGAAACCTTCCTTTTTACGCCGGTACTTTTGCCGCTTTTGGTTTGGACAAGGAACTCGCCTTACAGCTAATTACTTTAAATACCGCTACCATTTTAGGAATTGACGCTTTTACGGGTTCTTTAGAGGTTGGTAAAGATGCCACCCTATTTATCTCTGAAGGAGATGCCTTAGAAATGCGTGGGAATATTTTGATACATGCTTTTATTCAAGGTCGTAGCATCAGTTTAGAGACACACCAAACAGCGCTTTGGAAACGCTATTCAAACAAATACAAAACAAAGTAAAATTAGGTTGCTAAAGGTTACAATGGAACCTAAAAATCCCTTTTGATAGCAATATAATTTCAAATAATATATTCAATGTATAAGAAGCAACTGTTTTATGATACGTACAAATATTGTTTAAATTGATTGTTTTTACAATACCTACAAATAGGTATATTTGCAATAATGAAAGAAATTACTAGTACTCAAAATCCCTATGTTAAAGATCTTCTTAAACTACAAGAGAAATCTCGTGAACGTAAAAAAAAGGGACTTTTTATTATAGAAGGTAAAAGAGAGATCTCTTTGGCTATTGCTGCAAATTATAAATTCGATACTGTGCTATATTTAGAGGGATTAATTTCTGAACAAGAAGTTTTACACCTCTTTAATGACAATATAAATAGAATCCAAATTTCTAAAGAAGTATATCAAAAATTAGCCTACAGAGACTCTACTGAAGGCATCATTGCAGTGACAAAATCAAAAAACTTCTCTTTAGAAAATATTATATTTAAAAAAGAAAATCCCTTAATATTAGTTGCGGAAGGTGTTGAAAAGCCAGGAAATATTGGTGCTCTTTTACGAACTGCGGATGCTGCAAATATAGATGCTGTTTTTATAGCAAATCCCAAAAGCGATGTGTACAACGCTAATATTATTCGCTCTAGTGTAGGTTGTGTTTTCACCAATCAAATTGCAGTGGGAACTTCAGAAGAAATTATTACTTTTCTGCAAGACAATAACATCAAAATATATGCCACCACGTTACAAAACTCCAACGAATATTACAAAGAAAACTATACAGAAGCTTCGGCAATTGTTGTTGGAACAGAGGCCAATGGATTGACTGAAGCCTTTAGGGAAAAAGCAACACAAAACATCAACATACCAATGCAAGGAAAAATAGATTCTATGAATGTTTCTGTGGCTGCTGCTATTGTTTTGTTTGAAGCAAAAAGGCAGCGGAAATTTAAATTGTAAATATGAAAATGCTAGGAATAGATATCGGAGGTTCTGGAATTAAAGGAGCTGTGGTAAATACAAAAACAGGAGAACTTTTAACGGAAAGGTTTAGAATTGCCACCCCAAAACCTGCAACTCCAGAAGCTATTGCAAAAGTAGTGCAACAAATGGTCATGCATTTCGAATGGAAAAAAGCGGTGGGTTGTAGTTTTCCTACTACCATCGTAAACGGAAAATGCATTCATTCCGGTAATTTAAGTCCAAAATGGTTGCATGTAAAAGTAGATAAGTTATTTAAAAAAACATGTAAGGTCCCCTTCTATGTCAGCAACGACGCTGACTTAGCGGGTTTAGCAGAAGTGACGCTAGGAGCTGCAAAAAAAGAAAAAGGGGTTGTAATTGCAATCACTGTGGGTACTGGAATTGGTTCTGGCCTATTTTATAAAGGCCGCTTAATTCCAAATTTAGAGATTGGAAAAATGCTGCATACAAATGGTAAAATTATTGAATTTTATACAGCAGATTCTACTCGAAAAAAAGAGGAGTTATCTCTGGAGGAATGGGCGTTAAGACTAGATGCTTTATTCGAATATATCAAAATTGTGTATACTCCAAACTTACTCATTCTAGGAGGTGGTATCAGCAAAAAATATGATGCTTTTAAAAAGTTTTTAAAGGTTGATGTTCCTATAAGAGTAGCAACGTTTAAAAATAATGCAGGCAT
>DPRC01000150.1:3516-3693 GCA_003537695.1 Polaribacter sp. | reverse complement strand
AATTCCGCCACTTGAGCAATTCTTAGTCATGCTTACCAATTCTTATCAATTCTTAGTAGCGCTGCAAATGTATAAAATTATTTTATTTTAAAGTCCATAAATTAATTCCAAACTCAATAAATATTTTTACTTTTGTTTGCACACAATAACCGCACTTAAACAACAACTAAATGCCTA
>DPRC01000150.1:1703-3236 GCA_003537695.1 Polaribacter sp. | reverse complement strand
ACAAGATAGAAAAGACCAACCAAGAGTTGCAATTGGTGCAAAATTAGTAGCAAACTTATTGCAATCCGCAGGGGCCACTAGAATTGTTACCATGGATTTACATGCAGATCAAATTCAAGGATTTTTTGAGAAGCCCGTAGATCATTTATATGCCTCTACTATTTTTATGNNACTTAAACAACAACTAAATGCCTACAAATCAATTAACACCAAAACTTTTTGCCTGCAGACAAAGTACTGTTTTGGCAGAAAGTATTGCAAAAGAGTACAAGACTTCTTTAGGGAAAGTAAAAACAACCTATTTTAGTGATGGAGAATTTCAACCTGCTTTTGAAGAATCTGTAAGAGGAAGGCGTGTTTTTATTATTGGTTCTACATTCCCAAATGCAGACAATTTAATGGAAATGCTTTTAATGTTAGATGCTGCTAAAAGAGCTTCAGCGAGACATATTACAGCAGTGATGCCATATTTTGGTTGGGCAAGACAAGATAGAAAAGACCAACCAAGGGTTGCAATTGGTGCAAAACTAGTAGCAAACTTATTGCAATCTGCAGGGGCAACTAGAATTGTTACTATGGATTTGCATGCAGATCAAATCCAAGGGTTTTTTGAGAAGCCCGTAGATCACTTATATGCCTCTACTATTTTTATGCCGTATATCAAGGGTTTAAAATTGGACAACTTGACCATTGCCTCCCCAGACATGGGTGGCTCTAAACGTGCCTACGCCTACTCAAAACATTTGCACTCTGATGTTGTAATTTGTTATAAACAACGTAAAAAAGCCAATGTAATTTCTCATATGGAATTGATTGGAGATGTGAAAGGGAAAAATGTAATCCTCGTAGATGATATGATTGACACCGGAGGTACTTTAGCACACGCTGCAAATTTAATGATGGAAAGAGGTGCCATAAGTGTTCGTGCCATTTGTACGCATCCGATACTTTCTGGAGATGCCTATGAAAAAATAGAAAAATCAGGGTTAACAGAGCTCATTGTATCAGATACTATTCCCTTAAAGAAACAGACTTCTAAAATAAAAGTTGTATCTTGCGCGCCATTATTTGCTGATGTTATGGGCAAAGTTCAAGATAACACATCAATTAGTGGACAATTTTTAATGTAAACAAAATAATAAAAAAAGTAATGAAATCAATTACAATTAAAGGATCAAAAAGAGAAAGCGTGGGCAAAGTAGCAACGAAAGCCTTACGTAATGCTGGTATGGTTCCTTGCGTTATATACGGAGGAGGTAAACTAGTGCATTTTTCAGCAGAAGAATTAGCATTTAAAAAATTGGTGTACACTCCCAATGTTTATACCGCTACAATTATTGTTGATGGACAAACAATACAGACAATCCTAAAAGACATCCAATTTCACCCCGTAACAGATCGCATTATACATGCAGATTTTTATCAGTTATTTGAGGACAAAGAAATTACGATGAGAATTCCAGTGAATTTAACAGGAACTTCACCAGGAGTTTTAAATGGAGGTTCTTTGCGTTTTACCAACCGAAAGCTAAA
>DPRC01000150.1:0-1310 GCA_003537695.1 Polaribacter sp. | reverse complement strand
AAAATTGGAAGTAAGTTAACAGTAACTTCACTAGCAACAGACGGGTATGCTTTTATGCACCCAGATAACACCGTAGTGGTTCAGGTAAGAACATCTCGTAATGCAACTTCAGAAGACGAGGTTGAAGGAGAAGAAGGAGCAACAGAAGAAGCAGCTGCAGAATAAATTGCAAGCAATAAATACGAAAGCGTTACAAATTTGTAACGCTTTTTTTTTGCTTTAAATGGGTTCTTGGAGGCTACTATTTTATTTCTTAGTATTTTTGGAACATGAAGGTTGTCGCATTTTTAAAATACTTTTTTGGGAAGCATGCGCAAATAAAAGAAGACTTGATGAAAAAATTTTTAATTGTAGGCTTGGGAAATATTGGAGATGCTTACAAAAATACCCGTCATAATATTGGTTTTAAAATTCTTGACGCTGTTGCTACAGCTCACAAGGCAAGCTTTGAAACTGAAAAGTTAGGGGACATCGCAAGTTTTAGTTTTAAAGGAAGAAACTTCACCCTTTTAAAACCGAGTACCTATATGAATTTAAGTGGTAAGGCAGTGAAATATTGGATGGATAAAGAAAAAGTACCCATTGAAAATATTTTAGTAGTTACCGATGATGTACATATCGATTTTGGCACCATTCGCATTAAGGCAAAAGGAACTGCTGGAGGGCACAACGGTTTAAAAGACATTCAAGAGAAACTAAATACACAAGAATATGCCCGTTTTAGATTTGGTGTCGGGGCTAATTTCGCCAAAGGGCGACAAGCAGATTTTGTGCTTGGCGCATGGGACAAAGAAGAAACGAGTCAATTAATTGAGCGCCTACCCACTTCTTCAAATGTTATTACCTCTTTTGGAACTGCGGGTTTAGCAAATACAATGAATACCTTTAACGGAAAATAAAACAGCGTTCATTCCTAAACTTATAAGGAATTCGAAAATTTAGTTTTCGTCTGCAAACCACTCTGCAAAACTAGATTCTGTTTCTTGCAGTTTTATAGCATGCAATTTGATATTTTCTGGCAACCTACTTTTAATTTTTTGAGCAAAGTCAATAACCATCATCTCACTAGTAGGCTGGTAATCTACTAATAGCACATGATGTTCTCTCGCCATCAATTCTTTTGCAAGTTCTACATGTGGTGTGTTTTTGTTAAAGACTGTCGCGTGGTCAAAAATATCGACAATTTCCTCGTTTACAATCTTTTTTAAGTCCGTAAAATCAATCACCATTCCAAACTTTGGATTGGTATTGTCTACAATAGGTTTTCCTCAAACGGTTACAGAAAGTTTGTAGGAGTGGCCGTGAACATT
>DPRC01000158.1:4497-5028 GCA_003537695.1 Polaribacter sp. | reverse complement strand
GCCGTCTATGGTTTTACTAACACCTCTGTAATTTTTAGGATAGTTGCTTTCGTCTAGTTCAATGCCATCAATCCAACTAAAATTGGGCTTGAACCCTGTAGCCCAGACAATGTTTTTAATATCGCTTACTGTTTGCTTTTCAAAGATTATGGTTTTTGCATTCGCGTCAAGCGTTCTTCCAACGCAGGTTATGTTTTCTTTTTTAAATAATGTTTTTACATCTGTACCTATCACAGGCTGCCCTGTTTTACTCAACATTTTGCCAATCCAAGAATATTTATGAGCCGTTAAAAAACCGACTTTGTGAAACCACCACCACAATGTTTTTCCTAATATTTCTTGCGGAAGCGAGGTGATATTTGTGTTTCCCGAAAAATAAACAGCCGCTTTCGTTTTAGAAATTTCGCTTAAAATCTGTACTCCAGAATCTCCAGCGCCAACAACTAAAGTAGCACCCTCTTTTAACTGCGCAGTACTTTTATAATGTTCGCTATGAATCTGTAAAACGTCTTTAGAAATCTTTAAATGACA
>DPRC01000158.1:0-4102 GCA_003537695.1 Polaribacter sp. | reverse complement strand
CTTTTAAATTGCTTTTTAATTTAAAAACCCCATCTTCTTTTTTTAATGAAGTGATTTTGTGATTAAATGCTACTGGAATCTTAAAAGTAGACACGTATAGTTTTAGATAATCTGCAACCTCATATTTGTCTGCATAGTGCCCCTTCTCGTGTGGAAATTCTAAACCCGGCAAACTATTAAATTCAGAGGGTGTAAATAACTTTAAAGAATCCCACCTTTTTAACCAAGGTGCTCCTATCTCTGTATTTGCATCTAACACTAGATAGTTTGCATTTTGTTTGTGCAAATAATACGCAATAGCCAAACCAGACTGTCCAGCTCCTATGATTATATAATCCTTCATGTAGTGTTTTGTGGGTACAAAAATAACCTATTTAAAAGAGCTTTGCTTAAAATATAAAATTAGTTCCTTAAAATAACTGTTTCCAAATTTTACTATATTTGGTTTTCGTTTAAAAAAACTTACGTTTAAAGAAAATAAAACCTTATTTCTAAGCAACTTTCTTTTAAGTTTTATCGTCTATGTGTTCGTATGATATTAAAACACGAACATTATCAGTTAAATAATTAAATAATGCATCTATGAAAACAATAAAAAAAGTTCTTTTCACTACCGCAATAGCAGCGCTCGTTTTTGTTGCCTGTACGAATGAAAAAGAAGAATCTGCAGGAATCACTTTGGAAAACATGGATCTCTCTGTAAAAGCATCCGATGATTTCTTTAATCACGTAAACGGAAATTGGATAAAAAATACGGACATTCCAGAAGATCAAACTTCATGGGGAGGTTTTAATGAGCTTCGTAAAAAAACAGATGCAGACGTATTAACTATTTTGAATAATGCCATTGCAGAAAGAGATTTCCCGAAAGTGAAAGATGCACAAGGAAATGATATCGATTCAGATCAAGAAAAAGCTGTAAACTACTACCAAACTATAATGGATACGGTTGCAAGAAACCAACAAGGAAAAACCCCGGTAATGCCTTTTCTAGCAAAAATAACAGCCATTAAGACAAAGAAAGATGTAGAAAACTATATTATAAACATGGCACCTTACGGTGGTGTTGGGTTCTATGGGTTTGGCGTTTATAACGATTTAAAAAACAGTAGCGAATACGCAGGATATATGAGCGGAGGGTCTTTGGGCCTCTCTAGAGACTATTATGTAGATGAAAAAGTTGCAGATAAGTTAGAAAAATACCAAGAGTTTGTAGCAAAAATGATGCAAGAGTTTGGTAGTGACGAAGCTACAGCAAAACAAAATGCTACGACCATTGTTGCTTTTGAAAAAAGTTTAGCAGCACCAATGATGACGAAAGAAGAACGCAGAGATACTCGAAAAATGTACAATCCAATGTCTGTAAAAGAGCTTACAGCTTTAGCACCTGCCATAGACTGGAGTGCACATTTAAAAGGAATTGGGGTTGTAGATTTAGATAGAGTTATTGTTACAGATCCTGGATACTTTAAAGCTATGAGTGCTGTTTTTGCAGCGCGTTCTGTAGAAGATATAAAGCTTTTATTACGTTGGAATACTATTAATAACGCTTTGGGTTCTTTATCTACAGATTTAGAAACTGCTAATTGGGAGTTTTATAGCAAAGAAATGCGTGGGGCGAAAAAACAACGGGCAAGAGATGAGCGTGCTGTAGGAAACTTAAATGGTGCTGTTGGTGAAGCTTTAGGAAAACTGTATGTAGATGAAAAGTTTCCGCCAGAAGCAAAAGCGAAAGCAAAAGAAATGATTGACAACGTATTATTGGGCTTCGAAAAAAGAATTGCTGGTTTAGAATGGATGAGCGAAGAAACAAAAGAAAAAGCCTTAGAAAAACTACACAAGTTGACGGTTAAAATTGCCTACCCAGATGTATGGAAAGACTATACTGAGTTGCAAGTAAAGGGGCTTGAAAATGGGGGGTCTTATTTTGAAAATGCCATCAATGTTACCAAGTGGAACTATGACAAAAATATGGCAAAACTAGGACAAGATGTAGATAGAACAGAGTGGGGAATGTCTCCACAAACGGTAAACGCATACTTTAATCCCGTAAATAATGAAATTGTTTTTCCAGCCGCAATCTTACAACCTCCTTTTTACGACTACCAAGCGGATGAAGCTGTAAATTACGGTGGAATAGGTGCTGTTATTGGACATGAAATTTCTCATAGTTTTGATGATTCTGGTGCTCGTTTTGATGGTGACGGAAATCTTAAAAACTGGTGGACAGAAACAGATTCTGAAAAATTTGCAGTCATTGGAAAACAACTTGTAAAGCAATACAGCGATATTATTGCCATTGATAGCATGCACTTAAATGGCGAATATACTTTAGGAGAGAATATTGGAGATTTAGGGGGCGTACAAGCTGCTTACGAAGGCTTACAAATCTTCTTAGAAAAAAGTGGGAGGCCTGCAAACATCGATAACTATTCACCAGAACAACGTTTCTTCCTTTCTTGGGGTACTATTTGGAGAACAAAAATGAGAGATGAGGCATTAAAAAATAGAATTATGACAGATACACATGCACCGGGAATGTACCGTGCGTATATGCCCTTAAAAAATGTAGACGCTTTCTATACCGCATTTGATGTAAAGGAAGGTGATAAAATGTACTTAAAACCAGAAGAAAGAGTGAGAATCTGGTAAGCACAGGGTGTCTTTAGGTATTAAAATTACTGCGTACATCTTGAAGTTAAAAATTAAAACCGATACCTCCGTATCGGTTTTTTTTATAAACGCACTTTTTCTTGCGAACCACAGAACGAAAAGTAGGGACCTTTTATAAGCTCCTGACTTCGTAGGACCGCTAAGAATACCTTATTTTTGTATCATGCTAACAGTTGCTTCTATTTCATTTGGATATACTAAAAAGAAAACCGTTTTAGATAATTTCACCTTCACGTTAAAAGAAGGAGAACACTTATGTGTAATGGGCGAAAGTGGCTGTGGAAAATCAACCCTTTTAAAAGCTATATATGGTTTATTAAATTTAAAAAAAGGAGAAATTTATTGGAAAGAAAATCA
This sequence comes from Polaribacter sp., assembly GCA_003537695.1. Taxonomy (GTDB): domain Bacteria; phylum Bacteroidota; class Bacteroidia; order Flavobacteriales; family Flavobacteriaceae; genus Polaribacter. The sequence goes on along the minus strand of DPRC01000158.1, from coordinate 1,072 downwards.
GGTTTTAGGACCCAAATTTAACTTAGTTCCTGGGATGGATTTCTTTAAATATGTAGCGCAAGATTTCGATTTGATGCCGTATATTTCTGTAGCAGAAAATATTAAAAAATTTCTTTCTCGTTTTTATCCCGAAGAAAGTGAGCTGAGAACACAAGAACTCTTAGCTGTTATCGAAATGACCTCTTTTGCTAATACCAAAGTAAAAAACTTGAGTGGTGGCCAAAAACAACGGGTTGCTATTGCCAGAGCCTTGGCAAAAGAACCCGAATTACTCTTACTTGATGAGCCTTTCGGGCAAATTGATAATTTTAAAAAAAACTCCTTAAGAAGAAAGCTATTTGCCTATTTAAAAGAAAAAAACATTGCCTGTATCGTCGCCACGCACGATAAAAATGATGCATTGTCTTTTGCGGATACCTTAATTATTATTAGAAATAAGAAGATCATTGCAAACGGTGCTCCAAAAAAAATATACAATGAGCCCTCCGAGAAGTACATCGCTGCTTTGTTCGACGATGTCAATGAAATTACTTTAGATGGTGAGAATGTATTATTGTATCCGAACCAAATTAAAATCACAGAAGCATCAGTAACCAGCGCGCTTCATTTTAGCGCACAGGCAACTATTCTAAATTCTTATTTTAAAGGTTCTTATTGGTTAATTGAGGCTGTTTTTAATGAACAAGTAGTGTTTTTTAATCATTTTTCTGATTTAGAAAACCATACTGAAGTTACATTATCTCTTGAACCGTATAGGGTATCCCATTAAACGAAAACACCTTTTTTTCTGAGGCACCTAACAATAACTTGCCTATTGGAGACGCTGCGGAGACTGCAAAATATATTCTATTTTCAACAACAAACTGTCCCGCACTTATGCTTAGAAAATAATTCCTTTTGTCTGTAATAATAATACTCCCTAAGTGTGCCTTTTCAGCAACCTTTAAAATGTTCACCTTCGCTAAAATCGTTTTCATTTGACGAATGCCCTCCAACTGCTTGAATGTAGAAGCTAATTTGGGATTTTATTTGTAAATTAAGAATTAGAATTAGCAATAATATTTTAGATTCT
>DPRC01000190.1:485-13477 GCA_003537695.1 Polaribacter sp. | reverse complement strand
ACCATAGCCTGGAATAACCCCCAAGGAAACTTCTGGCAAGCCCATTTTTGCGTTTTCTGAAGCAATTCTAAAATGACAAGCCATCGCTAGTTCTAAACCTCCACCCAATGCAAAACCGTTGATCGCAGCAATTACTGGCGTTGCTAATTGCTCAACAAAGTCAAACAGTTTTTCTTGGCCTTCTCTAGCCAGTCGCTTTCCTTCTTCCATAGAAAAATTTGAAAATTCAGAAATATCTGCACCCGCAACAAAAGCCTTCTCTCCACTACCTGTTAAAATAATTGTCTTTATGGCAGGGTCACTTTCCAATGTATCAAAAGCAGTGTGTAATTCCGAAATTGTGCACTTATTTAATGCATTTAACTTTTTTGGCCTGTTGATTGTTATTTGAGCCAATGCTGCTCTTTTCTCCACTAAAATATTCTCGAAACTCATTTTTTATATATTTAAAATTTTTCCTGCACAGCAGAAGCACTCTTTTACTTTATTAAAGGTCACAAACTCCAAGAATTAGCATTGTAATTGTTTTATTTCTTTGGCAGAACTACCGTAAAAATGGTGCCCTGACCTTCAGTAGAAGTGAAATAAATTTCTCCCTCATACGCCTCTATAATGTTTTTTATCATCGGTAATCCCAGTCCCATCCCACTTGACTTCGTAGTAAATTTAGGCTCAAAAATTAAATCTTTTACATCGCTAGAAACCCCTTTACCGTTGTCTGAAACTACTATTTTTACCGTATCTCCTTCAGAAAACACATCTACATTTACTAATGGAACTTCTTCATTCTCTGTTGCATGGAGTGCATTCTTAACTAAATTTGTTACAACCCTTATTAACTGCGTTTTATCTAAAAAGGCATGCAATTCAGCCTCCTCTGTTTGATATCTCACCGATGTATCATTAAAAATATCTAAAGCCAATTTCACAACACTTATAATTTCAATTTTCTCTTTTTTCTGAATTGGCATTATTGCGAAATCAGAAAAAGCAGAGGCAATAGCGCTCATTACATCTATTTGTTGAATTAAAGTCTTGCTATATTCGGCCAATTTAACTTTTATGTTTTCATCTTTGGGGTTGAATTTCCGTTCAAAATTTTGGACAGTTAAACGCATTGGTGTCAGTGGATTTTTAATTTCATGTGCCACTTGTTTTGCCATTTCTCTCCAAGCCTGCTCTCGCTCACTTTTTGCCAACCTTGCAGCACTTTCTTCTAGCTGATCTATCATACTATTATATGCATCTACTAAAATTTTAATTTCTAAACTGGCTTTGTCTAAAATAATTTTCTCATTGCGCTCATTTAATCGCGTCAATTGCATTTTATCTGAAATGGTTTTTATAGACTGAGTAATGTAGCTTGACAAGAAGTAAGCAATCGAGATTGCTAATAAAAACATCAACAAATAGACCAACCCTAACCTGTAAATAAAAGCCTCAAGCTCTTGTTCAATTTCTGTATTATCCTGGGTAAATTGTAGCTCTAAAATACCGATTCTTTTAAATTTAGGGTCCTCTATATATGAGTAAGACGTTTGGTAACTTAACCCTTCAATTTGTTTGTTTTTTAAAACCCGATGATTTGAGTTTTGCGAAAGTTCAGAAATAAGAAACTCGGTTAATGGTCCCTTTTCTGTTTTTTCAAAAACATTCCCAAAAGAAGTTTTTAGTAACTTTCCCTCTAAATCGTAAAGACTAATATTTAATTTATTTATGGAAGATATTTCATAAATTCTATTTTGAAATATCTTCGATAAGTTTGCAGTATTTACCTCATGTGTTGTTTTATTTGAAAGCTCTAAATCAATCGTCTTTTTAGAAATGGTTTCTTTACGCTCAAAACGCTGAATATTATACTCTTTTGTTTGCTCATCATATTGATACACCGTAACCACCAAAATTAAAACAGATGCCAATAACACCAATAATATCATGGATAAAAAAATACGAATTTTTAAGGAAATGTTTTTAAAACGACTCAAAGTAATTTTCTTGTTTTAATATTTAATATTTAGCTAAAGATACCCAAATTAAAAAGCCGTTACAAGTCTCGCAAAACAATTTACATTTGAGCTGCACCTCTGAATGAATCGTTTTTTAAAATTACTGTTTCAAAAACTAGCAACTGCAATACTTCCTTCTTTTAATTGATATAAAATCTTCATTATAGCAGTAAAATAAATCTTTTTTACAGGCATCTGTGTGCTAATATAAAAAGACCTAACCTTCAATTTAAACTGTTTTTATAGACCACAAACCAATAATAAGCTACTTAAAAGAAGTTTCCCTTTCGTCTACAAAAGGTCTTTCAATCCTCTCGCAAGAGAAAAAAACAATAAAGCACTATTCTTCTTATGCCACAATATTTATAATTTTACCTGGAACAATAATTACCTTTTTAGGTGCCGCTCCTGCTAGTTGCGCAATTGTTTTTTCGTGCTCCAAAACCGTCTTCTCGATTTGCTCTTTTGACAAGTCTAATGCAAGTTCCAACGTAAAACGCATTTTCCCATTAAAAGAAACTGGATAGTTTTTGGTGCTTTCCACTAAATGTTTTGCTTCAAAAATTGGGAAATCTGCTGTAGAAATTGATTCCTTATTTCCCAACTTACTCCATAATTCTTCTGAAATATGCGGTGCATAGGGTGATAATAAAACCAATAACGGTTCTAATATTGCACGCTTATTGCATTTTAAAACAGTAAACTCATTTACAGCAATCATAAAGGTAGAGACCGATGTATTAAAAGAAAAACTCTCGATATCTTCTTGAACCTTCTTTATTGTTTTGTGTAAAACCTTCAACTCTTCTTTTGTTGCTTTCGCTTTTGAAACTTCAAAACCAGCTTCGTTAAAATACAGTTTCCATAACTTCTTTAAAAAAGAAGCGACCCCAGAAATACCTGATGTTTTCCAAGGTTTTGCTTGCTCTAAAGGGCCTAAAAACATTTCGAATAAACGCAGTGCATCTGCACCGTATTCGGCAACAATATCGTCAGGATTTACTACATTGTACTTCGACTTAGACATTTTCTCTACTTCTCGTCCTACCTTGTAAACTCCTTCCTCTAGAATAAATTCGGCATTTTTATAATCCGCATTTAAAGCATGCGTTTTAAAGGCTTCAATAGCCAACTCATCTGATGCATTTACCAAAGAGACATCTGCATGGATTGGAGTCTTTACAAACATCACTAAATCTGCAAAATTAGGATTCAAAAACCCTTTGTCTAATAAATAATTTTTAACAACCGCTTCAAACTCATCATCAGAACTAAATAAATTCTTAGAAACGAGGACTGTTGGTATTTTCTCAAGAACATCATCATTGGATTTTTCTGTAGAACAGCCATTTTTCACAAAAGCCGTTGCTCTGTAAACAAAAGCAGAGGTTCCTAAAATCATTCCTTGATTGATCAATTTTTTAGCAAACTCATCAACCGGGACAATGCCTTTGTCAAATAAGAATTTTTGCCAAAAACGCGCATATAATAAGTGTCCAGTTGCATGCTCTGAGCCTCCAATATATAAGTCTACCTCTTTCCAATATTCTAAAGACTCTTTACTTGCAAATGCTGCTGTGTTTGTAGCATCCATATACCTATTAAAATACCAAGAACTTCCTGCCCAACCTGGCATTGTGTTTAATTCTAAAGGGTATACAGTCTTATTTTTAAGTTTTTCATTCGCAACAACTTTCTTTGCTCTAGAATCCCATGCCCACGTATTTGCATTCCCTAAAGGGGGTTGTCCATCTTCCGTTGGTAAATATTTCTCCACCTCTGGAAGTACAATTGGCAAATGCTTTGCATCAATCATTTGCGGCATTCCATCTTTATAATAGACAGGGAACGGTTCTCCCCAGTACCGCTGTCTGCTAAAAACAGCATCTCTCAAACGATAATTTATCTTGCCATAACCAAAACCGCGTTTCTCCATTTCAAATATGGATAATTTTAAAGCTTTTTTATATTTCAATCCACTTAAAAAATCTGAGTTTGCTATTTTTGTCCCGTCTTTACCCGCATGTGCAGCTTCAGAAATATCTACATCTTCAAAAATATTAGGAATTGGGATGTCAAAGTGTTTTGCGAAATCATAATCACGCTGATCGCCACAAGGAACGGCCATTACTGCTCCTGTGCCATAGTTTGCTAATACATAGTCCCCGATCCAAATTTGAACTTTCTCTCCCGAAAAAGGATGAATTGCATAGGCACCTGTAAAAGCACCCGAAATAGTTTTCACATCCGCCATTCGATCGCGTTCAGACCTTTTTGCAGTTGCCTTGATATAGGTTTCGATAGCTTCTTTTTGAGCAGCTGTCGTAATTTTAGACACCAACTCATGCTCTGGAGCTAATGTCATAAAAGAAACTCCAAAAATAGTATCTGGTCTTGTTGTAAAAACATCAATTTTAAATTGATTTTCTTTTTTTACAACGGTTTCTTTTGTGACTGATTTTTCAATTGATTTTGGAAATTGAATTGCCGAGTTAATTTTAGAAACTACCTGAAGTACGTTTTCAATTACGGCTTCATTTGAAAAACGAACGATATTAAAACCTTCCTTTTCAAAATAGGCAGTTCTCGCTACCTCGTCTTCTTTTCCAGAGAAATCAATAATTATATTTTTTGCCAAACAGACATAATCTACTAAAAAAGCACCTATTGTATATTTTTTTCTAAACTTTGCTGCACCTTTTTTATTTTTCAATTCATCCCAAAGCATTGTTTCTGCCTTTGATAAATTTTGTCTTAAAACTTTTAAAGCCTCTAACTCTTTATACGATAGCTTTACTTCAGAAGTTGTTTTCTCAGTTCCGTTTGCAACCTTAAAAGAAACCATTGCTCCCTGACTTCTTCCAATCCAATTGGTTTGAGAGTCTTTCAAAGGCTGTGGCCAATCAATAGTTTCTAATCCATCTAACAAGCGCTGCGCATATGCAGAAATTCGCATAGACCATTGAGTCATTTTTTTACGGACCACAGGGTGGCTTCCTCTTTCTGAAACTCCGTTGGAAATTTCATCATTTGCCAAAACAGTTCCTAAACCCGGACACCAGTTTACCTCGGTGTCAGATAAGAATGTCAGTCGATATTGTAATAGAATTTCTTCTTGTGTTATTTTTGAATAAGCGGCCCACTCTGCTGCCGAAAAAAGAAGTATGTCTTCGTCTGAGACTGCATTTACAGCAGTGTTTCCTGCTGTCTTAAATATTTTTTCTAATGTAGTAATGTCTTCTGCCTTCTCTGTATCTTTATTATACCAAGAGTTAAAAAGCTCAATAAAAATCCATTGTGTCCATTTATAATATTCAGGATTTGAAGTGCGAACTTCTCTACTCCAATCAAAAGAAAAACCAATTTTATCTAATTGTTTTCTATACGTTGCAATGTTCGCTTCTGTAGTTTTTGCTGGATGCTGTCCTGTCTGAATTGCGTACTGCTCTGCTGGCAAACCAAAAGAGTCATATCCTTGAGGGTGCAACACATTAAAACCTTTGTGACGCTTGTAACGCGCATAAATATCACTTGCAATATATCCCAAAGGATGCCCAACATGCAATCCTGCTCCACTTGGATAAGGAAACATATCTAACACATAATATTTTGGCTTTTTAGAATTGTTTTCAGCCTTAAAAGTTTGATTTTCTGCCCAAAACTTTTGCCAATTTTCTTCTATTTCTTGATGGTTGTATTGCATTTTTATTTACTTGATTAAGCCGCAAATTTACGTTTATTCTTTCTAAGTGAAAAGTTGATTTAATTTAAATTAAAAGAGGCTTCCAAAACAATTTGAAAGCCTCTTTTAAAGATAATTTATTTGTCTTTTAAAAAAATTACTCTTTTTTGCTATTCAAAGCAATTGGCACAGAAATAATGACCTTTGCCCAGCCCATTTTAAGCGTCATATCCTCCTCGAAAACCATAGAAAAAACCTCTATATTTTCCACTGATGAAGAAACAACTCCAGCAACTCTCACAACATCTTCTTCTTGCTTGTAGGTATAATGACCCCAAACATTTCTCGCTGAATTTAAAATAACAATCCAGCTTCCTGCTGCTGGGATTGTAAATAAAGAGTACGTTCCTGACGGCACTTCTTTTCCTCCAAAAAGCACATCTTTATAAAACGTAATCTCTGTCGCTTCATTGGCTCCAGTTCTCCAAACTTTATCTTTTGGTGCTAACTGCTCTAAATCTCTGCCTTTTAATTGTGGGCGACCGTAAACTACCTTTAATACTTTATCTGAAACCCTCCAGTTATCTGGAAAAGTGGCAGCGTCCATTGGACTTGTGTCCATTTTTTTCCATTTTTGTGCAAAGGTTTTGGTCGCACTCATAAGTACAAATGCAAAAACGGTAAATACTAAAATTAATTTTTTCATGGTTTTTTGTTTTGTTAAAGATCTCAAACAATAGAGATTATTGTAGAGAACTCATATTAAATTTATGCGCCCTTTTAATGACAGTCACAACCTGTATTACAGTTTCCTTTTGACTTCGATGGCAATACGTATTTTTTTACCAGAAAAAACAAAGCGAAAATCAATAATATATAAACGAATATTTCTTGCATTATTTAAGAATTTGAAATACAATTAATGAACAAACATAAGCCAATCCGGTCATTCCAAAAAGTTGAATTAACGGCCATTTCCATGTTTTAGTTTCTCTTTTTACAATGGCTAAAGTTGCCATACACTGCATTGCGAAAGCATAAAAAACAAGTAAAGACATTCCTGCTGGAAAATTAAATATTTTTTCTCCTGTTACTGGGTTAATTTCCGAACGCATTTTTTCTTTAATTGTTGTCGTGTTTTCATCATCTGATCCCACACTATAAATAGTTGCTAAAGTACCTACAAAAACCTCTCTTGCTGCAAAAGACGTAATTAAGGCAATTCCAATTTTCCAATCATAACCTAAAGGTCTAATTGCGGGTTCTATAGATTTCCCCATAATCCCTATATAAGAGCTCTCTAGTTTTGCTGCTGCTACTTTTTGAAGAAGCTCATCTGATCCTAAATGCTCGTTTTCTGCTTTATCTAGGGTGTTTTTCTCAGCGTTCTTGTACGATTCTGGACCATTAGAGGCTAAAAACCATAAGACTACCGACAGTGCTAAAATAATTTTTCCCGCTCCCAAAACGAAAGCTTTTGTTTTTTCTAAAACATCAAACAATACGTTCTTAATAGAGGGTAGTTTATAGTTTGGCATTTCTACTACAAAGAAAGAGCTGCTTTTTATTTTTAATGTTCTCTGCAATATATACGCTGATAAAATAGCAGTCACAAAACCTAAAGCATATAACATTAGGAGCGTAAATGCCTGTAAATTATAGAAACCAAATATTTTTGTTTCCGGAATTATGAGTGAAATTAAAATCGCATATACTGGCAATCTTGCAGAGCAAGTGGTAAAAGGAACTACCAAAATGGTAATTAAGCGCTCTTTCCAACTGGAAATAGTTCTTGTCGCCATAATTGCTGGAATTGCACATGCCGTCCCAGAAATTAAAGGAATTACAGACTTTCCGTTCATTCCAAATCGGCGCATAATTTTGTCCATCAAAAAAACAACCCGACTCATATACCCTGTTTCCTCTAGCACCGCTATAAACAAAAATAAAATCGCAATTTGTGGAATAAAAATAATAACTCCTCCAATACCAGGAATAATTCCCTCAACAATTAAATCAGAGAGCACCCCAACAGGCAGGTTGCTTCGCGCAAAATCTGATAACTGTGCAAAGGTGGTGTCAATCAAATCCATTGGTAGCGAAGACCAATCGAAAATCGCTTGAAAAATAAGTAGTAAAACGAGTAAGAATATAAAATACCCAAATATTTTATGCGTAAAAATTTTATCCAATTTCGCCCGAATGTCGGTTGCTTTACTTTTGTCAACAAGATACGTTTTCTTTAAAACCTTATTGATTTCTTGATACCTATAAATAGTTTCTTTGTGCTGGTATCTCCTTAATTTAGAGACATCTTTGTTAAAAGAAAGCAACTGTTCTTTCTCTTGTTTTGAAATGCCTTCTGGAAAATTTTTTTGTGTAACCATTAGCCACAACTCATACAAAGTATAGTTTGGATTGATTGCTTTCAACTGATCAAAATATGCAGGGTCAATCTTTTTATTGTCGCACATTGGAGTTGCCTTTGCAGCAATATGACACTTTATAATTGCATCTTTTACAGCTTCAATTCCTGTGTTTTTTCGAGCACTAATTAAAACTACTTCTGTATTTAACTCTTCTTTTAAAGCCGTTAAATCTATAGAAATTCCTTTTCTACTCATTTGGTCTACCATATTTATAGCCAAAACCGTGGGGATTTCTAAATCTTTAATTTGAGAAAACAATAGTAAATTTCTCTTCAAGTTTTCTACATCTGCAACCACTAAAATTACGTCCGGAGATTCTTTAATATCTTTTTTAAGTAAGGTTTTTAAAACAATACTTTCATCTATGGAAGTAGGATTGATACTATATGTTCCTGGTAAATCTGTAATAATTGCATTTTGTGTTGCAGACAATTTAGAAGTCCCTTGCTTTTTATCTACAGTTACTCCTGGGTAATTGCCAACTTTTTGAGTTAAACCTGTTAACTGGTTAAACAGTGAGGTTTTACCTGTGTTCGGATTTCCAATTAAAGCGACTTTGATATTGTTTTTAGGCATTACAAATTTACTTTTAGGATTTTTATTTTTGCTGCCGTTTCTTTTCTAATTGCCAAATGGCTTCCATTGACGCATATATATAAAGGGTCTTTTAATGGTGCAATCTGTACTAGCCGTACCTCAGCTCCAGGCAAACAACCCATTTCCAATAATTTTAACGGAATAACATCCAAAGATTCTTCAGAAATATAGCCCATTTCACCAATACGTAAGGATGCAATCGTGCTCAATATTTTTTATTTAAGGTGCAAAGATGATCATTTAAGATTTTTCTAAACAGGTTATTTAGATGCATATTCCGCACTTAATAGCGCAATATCTTCCTTTAATTTTAACATCTCTTCTTTCTCAGTACCATCGTAATATCCACGGATACGTCTTTCTTTATCGACCAAAACAAATTGTTCTGTGTGGATAAAATCATCTTCATCCCCATTTCCTTCATCTAAAACAGCAAAATAACTTTTTCTAGCCAACTCATAAATGTCTTTTTTAGATCCCGTAGTAACGTTCCATTTCTCATCAATCACACCCTTTCTTTCCGCATATTCTTTTAATACAGCAACGCTGTCCATAACAGGTGTTACCGAGTGGGAAAGGAACATAATATCCTTGTCATTCTTGTAAAAATCTTGTAATTCACTCATATTATAAGCCATCGCAATACAAATACTTTGACAGCGCGTAAAAAAAAAGTCTGCAACATAAATTTTATTGGCATACGTGTTATTGGTGATAATTTCTCCATTCTGATTGCTTAGTTTAAAATCGGCAATGGTATGGTCTTTTGTAATGTGCTTCATTGAAAAATCTACCAAACGAGGGTTTACATCTGCAGGACTGTACACTTTGAGTTTTTTATCTACCTTTAATAGGTTATAAAAAACTGGAATTACCACTGCCGAAAACACCGCTAAAAAAATAAATGTGGGAAGTGATTTTTTAAAGAATTTGAGCTCCATGTACTTCTTTTTTTTACAAAAATACGACTTAAAAATACTAGAGAAGCGCAATCAAAAATAATATACACCTAAAATCTATGTTAAAATAAAAAGCAACAAGGAATAGTTCTTTTACAACTCTCTTGAAAATTGTACATTTGTTACTTTTTTAATTAAGATTTAACCTCGAATGGAAATATTAATAAAAGCATCACAATTTATACTAAGTTTATCTTTGCTAATTGTTTTGCACGAATTAGGGCACTTTATCCCTGCAAAATTATTTAAAATTAAAGTAGAAAAATTCTACCTTTTCTTCGATTATAAATTTTCAATCTTCAAGAAAAAAATTGGAGATACGGTTTATGGTATCGGTTGGATTCCTTTAGGAGGGTATGTGAAAATCGCTGGAATGATTGATGAAAGTATGGACACTGAACAGATGGCTTTACCTCCACAACCTTGGGAGTTTCGTTCCAAGCCGGCTTGGCAGCGTCTTATTATAATGCTGGGGGGTGTTTTTGTGAATTTCGTTTTAGGAATTTTTATTTATATCATGCTAATGTGGGTGTATGGTGAGCGCTATTTACCAAATGAAAATGTAAAAGATGGTGTCTGGGTAACCAATCAATTAGCAAAAAATTTAGGCCTACAGACCGGTGATAAAGTTTTAACTGTAGACGGTCAAAAAGTAAAGAAATTTGGAGGACTCGCTTTAGAGTTTATTAACGGAAACAGTTATCAAATTGAAAGAGATGGTCAAGTTGTAGATAAAGAAATTCCAGAAGATTTTATTTCTCAATTAATGGATCGTGGAAAAGAAGCTGGTGCTTTTTTATCACCAAGATATCCTTTTGCAATTGCAGGACTTTCAGAAGACTCTCCAAATAAAACGTCAGATTTACAGGCCAAAGATATTGTTGTTGGCATTAATGGAAACGCAATAAGATATTTTGATGAAGCGCAAGCACAATTAAATAAGTTCCAAAATCAAGAAATCCAAGTGACCGTAAAAAGGGGTGCTGAAATAAAAGAAATACCAGTAAAAGTTACGAGCGATGGAAAAATAGGCGTTGGGATTTTACAATTGCCTTTTAGTGATTTAGAGAAATTAGGCTATTACAAATTAGCAGATTATGAATACTCATTTGCAGAAGCCGTTCCTGCAGGCTTAAATAAATCTTGGAAAACGCTTACCGACTATGTAAAGCAATTAAAAAAGATCTTTAACCCAAGCACTGGTGCTTATAAGGGTTTAGGTGGTTTCATCTCTATTGGAAGTATTTTCCCTGAAGAATGGAGTGCAGAATCTTTCTGGAATATTACTGCTTTCCTATCGATTATGCTTGGTTTCATGAACCTATTACCAATTCCCGCACTAGACGGTGGGCATGTAGTTTTTACCCTTTGGGAAATGATTACCGGTAGAAAACCAGGAGATAAGTTTTTAGAATATGCGCAAATAGTTGGGTTTATTTTATTAATTACCTTGTTGCTTTTTGCAAATGGAAATGATATTTTTAGATTATTTAGTTAAATAACTACTCTTAAAAAAGCGGCACAAATAATAATTGTGCCGCTTTTTTAAACCTTTATAGACACATTAATATATGGAATCCAAGCATATTGTGTGCTGCATTTGTCACAGGCGTAGGCTTTTGCTCCGCATACTAGCCTCGCAAACCCTCTTCGTATCATCCGTTTTCTAGAGAACGATTTACATTTTGGACATGCTTTCATAATCAGTTATTATTTTAATTTATAGCAGCTAATAATATTTGAAGTTACTAAAAACTTACAGAACAAAAAACCGCATACCTAATCCCTTTTAATATTCTTTTTTAAACTGCAAAGGTGACTTTAAAACTGCTTTTGTGAATGAGCGGGTAAAATAAGCAGGGTCGTTGAAGCCAAGCTCAAAAGCAATCTCTTTCACAGATTTATCAGTATAGATAAGCAAGCGCTTTGCCTCCAAAAGAATACGGTTTTTTATGAAAGTTGACGGCTTTACTGCCCCTAATTTTTGAAAATGCTTGGTCACTGATTTTGGGGAAACCCCTAAGCGATCTGAATAAGAAGTTACTGTATGTAGCGTCTTAAAATTTTTCTCAACTAACAAGCTAAAGTCCTTAAAAAGGCGAGTTTCTGCAACTTCTTTAATGGGGTGGTTTTCTTTCTTTACACGCACAGCGCAAATCATAAATTGCTTGAGATAGGACTGCAGCATGTCATATTGCGCAGTCTCATTCTGCTGAAACTCTTCAATTAGACTTTCTAAAATAAAATTCAGTTTTCCGATGTCTTTTTTACAAGGTTTTACAAAGGGTGTTTCATAAATATTATTAAATAAAACTCCATTACAAGCCACTTCTTTATCATGCGTTTGTATGCAGTAAAAATCTCTTTGAAAAGTGAGTCTGTAGGCTGTTTTTATTTGTTCTGACTCCACGGTAAAAACTTGTCCGGGAGACAGAAAAAACAACACATTATCTGTAAAAAAATATTGTTCAAAATCGATGTTATACGTTCCTTTTCCTTCTTGAATCCAATAAATTGTGAATGCATTTTGCTGCTCATTATGCGATATTGTGCAAGCATTTTCAAAGTTCACAATGCTTAGTGAAAAGGATTCCTTAAATGCATATTTTACAATATCTTTAGTTGCCATTATTTATATGTTGTAATTTGTACTTAGAGAAAGTTGTTGCTAAAAATTTTAAAATAAGGTAATGCTAAAATGTCCTTACTTACTTTTTTTATACCGCGCTCCAAAGTTAATCAAAATAAATACCAATATTGCGGGAAGTACCCACCCCAAACTATCTTCTGCTAGCGGAATACTATTTTTAATCCCTATCAGATTTTCTCTTGGAATTATAAACCCTAAAAAGTCTGGAATACTAAAAATAAAAGTAGCGGAAACAACCCCTCTAAAAACCAATTTGGAAGTATAACGATTTGGCAAGTTATTTAATACAATGAGCACAATCGTTATCGGATATAAAAACATAAGTGCTGGCACCGCTAGCGTAATAATAGCATCGACTTGGTAACTTCCTATAACAATTCCAATTACCGCGGCAACAGCTGCTGCAATTAGATATGCTGTTTTAGAATCATTACAAATCCCTTTGATATAATCTGCGGTTCCTGTAACAATACCCACAGCAGTTGTAAAACAAGCTAATGACACTAAAATACTTAAAAAAGTGGTTCCAAAAGACCCTAAAGTTTGTGTACTTATCCCCGATAGAACTTCAATTCTAGTTGTATTTCCAATAAGTGTTGAAGCAAATAAAGCACCGCTTAAAACCAACCCTCCATAGATGAATAAAAGACCTGCTCCTGCAATAAAACC
>DPRC01000190.1:0-141 GCA_003537695.1 Polaribacter sp. | reverse complement strand
GCCTTTCTAATGAGAGTCCTTTTAGCATCAAAAGTAGCGTAGTTGCTATAGTTTAGTGAGATAAGAATTACGGCGCCAACGACCACCCCTGCAATTGCATCAAAGGTTTGATACCCCTCTAAAATTCCATCTACAAAAGGA
>DPRC01000013.1 GCA_003537695.1 Polaribacter sp. | reverse complement strand
GTTTTTCCTAAAAATTCTCCTTTACGCTCTTTGTTTATAACAGATTGATAAATTCGACCTGTAGTTACATTATTCGCTTGAGAAGTTGGGATATTTAAAAAACGCTCATAGTGACCTAAATCTAAATCGGTTTCTGCACCGTCATCGGTAACATAACATTCGCCGTGTTCGTAGGGATTCAAGGTACCTGGATCTATGTTGATGTACGGATCTAGTTTTTGGATAGTTACAGAAAAACCTCGCTCTTGTAATAGTTTTGCTAAAGATGCCGCAATAATTCCTTTTCCAAGGGATGAAGTTACGCCTCCTGTGACAAAAACGTATTTAGTGTTACTCATGGTGTTCTTAGGTTTGCGCAAAAGTACTAACTCTGGGATATATCTCAAATAAAAAAGGGAAAAACATTCTATATATTTGTAGTTTTTAATTAATGCGGTCTTTTTGTAATGACTTTTGAAGAAAATGCCTTCATCTCAACACAAATGAACAGCATGTGTAACTGCTGAAATTTTAAAATAGACGTTCGGAGATAGGCTTTTTAATTTTCGATTAGCAAGAAACGTTGGATGCTTGTTAGAAACTGCTAAACTTGAGCTCAAGAAGTTGTGAAAACCAACTTTTTAAGATACTCGGGATGTATGTGGGATTCAAAAGTTCCAAGAGTATCGTTTTTAGTGCTGAAAGATTCAGTGAAAAAGGCATAGAAAGTCAAAGGGACTTTTTTTTTATTTTTTTTTCCAATAGTGTTTGTCAAAAATAAAAACAATTGTATATTTGCCCACGCTTTAAAAGAGGTAAATTTCTGAAAGCAAAAAAAAGTAATTAAGAAGATATTTAAAAATACACATAATGCCGAAAAGAACTTACCAGCCATCAAAAAGAAAGAGAAGAAACAAACATGGTTTCAGAGAAAGAATGGCTTCAGCTAATGGAAGAAAAGTATTAGCAAGAAGAAGAGCTAAAGGAAGAAAGAAAGTTTCTGTGTCTTCAGAATTTAGACCAAAAAAATAATATAATGATTAACAATTGTTAATAATTAAGGTGTTACTATTTTTAGTAACACCTTTTTTTATACCCAAACACTAATTATTTTTACCAATTAACAAAACACAATTATTTACCATGCCAAAAAGAAAAGATCTCAAATCTGTATTAATTATTGGATCGGGTCCTATTGTGATAGGCCAAGCATGTGAATTTGATTACTCTGGTTCGCAATCTTTACGCTCTTTAAGGGAAGATGGAATTGAAACTATTTTAATCAATTCTAACCCAGCAACAATTATGACAGATCCATCAATGGCGGATCATATCTATTTGTTGCCGTTAACAACAAAATCAATTATACAAATTTTAAAAGAACATCCTCAAATTGATGCTGTTTTGCCAACAATGGGAGGTCAGACAGCTTTAAATCTTTGTATTGAGGCGGACGATAAAGGAATTTGGAAAGATTTTGACGTAAAATTAATTGGAGTAGACATCGATGCGATTAACGTAACGGAAGACAGAGAGCAGTTTCGGGAGCTTATGCTGAAAATTGGAGTGCCAATGGCACCTCAGGCAACAGCAACTTCGTTCTTAAAAGGAAAGGAAATTGCCCAAGAATTTGGTTTTCCGCTGGTAATTAGATCTTCTTACACCTTGGGTGGTGCAGGAGCATCGATCGTGTATAGGGAGGAAGATTTTGACAACTTATTAAGTTACGGTTTGGAGGCATCACCAATTCATGAGGTGATGATTGACAAAGCGATGATGGGTTGGAAAGAATACGAGTTAGAATTGCTGCGGGATAAAAATGATAATGTAGTAATTATCTGTTCCATCGAAAATATGGACCCTATGGGAATTCATACTGGAGACTCTATAACCGTAGCACCTGCAATGACACTCTCTGATAAAACATATCAGAAAATGCGAGATATGGCCATCCATATGATGCGTTCTATCGGTGACTTTGAAGGGGGTTGTAATGTACAGTTTGCAGTTTCACCAGACGAGAAAGAAGATATTATAGCGATTGAAATTAACCCAAGAGTTTCGCGTTCATCCGCCTTGGCGTCAAAAGCTACAGGATACCCTATTGCAAAAGTGGCAACTAAATTAGCCATTGGATATTCTTTGGATGAGTTAGAAAACGGAATTACTAAATCTACTTCTGCGCTGTTTGAGCCTACGTTAGATTATGTAATTGTAAAGATACCACGATGGAATTTTGATAAATTTGAAGGTTCGGATAGAACTTTAGGATTGCAAATGAAGTCTGTTGGTGAGGTGATGGGAATTGGACGTTGTTTCCAAGAGGCATTGCACAAAGCAACACAGTCTTTAGAAATAAAGAGAAATGGTTTGGGTGCGGATGGAAAAGGGTATACAGATTACAATCAAATTATAGAGAAGTTAACCAATGCAAGTTGGGACCGCGTTTTTGCAATCTATGACGCCATTGCAATTGGAATACCACTAAGTCAAATTCACAATATCACAAAAATTGATATGTGGTATTTGAAACAATATGAAGAATTATTTCAACTTCAAAAAGAAATTGCAACCTATACGGTAGATACCATCGAAAGAGATTTATTGTTAGAGGCAAAACAAAAAGGATATGGAGACAGACAGATAGCCCACATGTTAGGTTGTTTAGAAAGCGCTGTATATGCGAAGAGAGAAGAATTAAAAGTACAACGTGTATTTAAATTAGTAGATACCTGTGCGGCAGAATTCAAAGCAAAAACACCGTATTACTACTCCACCTTTGAGAACGAGATTGAAACTGCCTCTGGAGAAATCATTATTGCAAACGAGAGTATTGTAACGGATAAAAAGAAAATTATAGTTTTAGGTTCTGGACCAAACAGGATTGGACAAGGAATTGAGTTTGATTACTGTTGTGTGCATGGTGTATTGGCTGCGGCAGAATGTGGTTATGAAACTATTATGATTAATTGCAACCCTGAAACGGTTTCTACAGATTTTGATACCGCAGATAAATTATATTTTGAGCCTGTTTTCTGGGAGCATATATATGACATTATTCGGCATGAAAAGCCAGAAGGGGTTATTGTGCAATTGGGAGGACAGACGGCTTTAAAATTAGCAGAAAAATTAACCAAATATGGTATTAAGATTATTGGAACTTCTTTTGAAGCACTGGATTTAGCGGAAGACAGAGGGAATTTTTCTACGTTATTAAAAGACAATAATATTCCATACCCAGAATTTGGTATTGCAGAGACTGCAGATGAAGCATTAGTTTTGGCAGATGAACTAGATTTTCCAATTTTAGTGAGACCTTCTTATGTTTTAGGGGGCCAGGGAATGAAAATTGTGATCAATAAAGAAGAACTTGTTGCTCATGTTGTAGATTTACTAGGTAGAATGCCAGGCAATAAGTTATTATTAGATCATTATTTAGACGGTGCTATCGAGGCGGAAGCAGATGCTATTTGCGATGCTGACGGAAACGTTTATATTATTGGTATTATGGAGCATATAGAACCTTGTGGAATTCACTCCGGAGATTCTAATGCGATGTTGCCTGTCTTTAATATTGGTGATTTGGTCATGCAACAAATTATAGATCACACACATACCATTGCAAGAGAGTTAAAGACTGTTGGGTTAATTAATGTGCAGTTTGCCGTTAAAAATGATATTGTATATATTATAGAAGCAAACCCAAGAGCTTCTAGAACCGTGCCTTTTATTGCAAAGGCGTATAAAGAACCCTATGTAAACTATGCAACAAAAGTAATGCTAGGTCACAATAAGGTAACAGATTTTAACTTTAATCCGCAGCTAGATGGCTATGCAATTAAGCAACCGGTCTTTTCTTTTAATAAGTTTCCAAATGTCGATAAGAAGTTAGGACCAGAAATGAAATCTACTGGAGAAAGCATTTTGTTTATAGACAGTTTAAAAGACGATGCTTTTTATGATCTTTATGCAAGGCGTAAAATGTATTTGAATAAGTAAACACCCATACGATTTTAGATTCTAAACATCCAATGCCATCGATCGCATTGGATGTTTTTTTTTAATTGAATACCCTATATTTATTTTGTTTATCAATTTTAACAATACTTTAGACAAAATTAAAGTTTTGCTGTCTGTATATAAAATACCTTTGATTATAATTAATCATAAAAAACACATAATATGAAATTTAAGAATCTATATGTAGCGGCAATAGCCATTGGAATTTTTGCAGTATCATCTTGTAAATCTTCAAAGTCAGAAAACATAAAAGAAGAGACGGCAGCAGTAGTAAGCGTAATGCAGTCTCCTAATATTGTTGGGGTAGCAGCAGGAAATGAGAATTTTTCAACATTAGTTGCGGCAGTGAAGGCGGCAAACTTGGTTGAAACCTTAAGTAGTGCAGGACCTTTTACTGTATTTGCACCTACGAATGCTGCATTTGCAAAGTTGCCAGAAGGTACCGTAGCTAGTTTACTAGAACCAGCGAACAAAGCAACTTTAACAAGCATACTTACCCATCATGTAGTTGCAGGAAAATTTGACGCAGCGGCAGTAGTTGCAGCAATTAAAGCGAACGAAGGCGCATTTGCAATAACGACGGTTCAAGGTGGAACTTTAGTAGCTTCTTTAAACGGAGCAAACGTTATTCTAACAGATGAAAATGGAAATGTAGCAACAGTGGTTATCGCTGATGTAGCAGCTTCAAACGGTTTGATACACGCAATTGATAGTGTTGTAATGCCTAAATAATTAGAGTAGAGTAAAATTGTTTAAAAAGTCTTCAAGAAATTGAAGGCTTTTTTTTGTCCCGCAAATAAAAGAAGAAGATCCCGTTTGAGCGCTTTATTCTGAGAGTTCAATTTTAGCATTACTTTCTGTTAAAAGTGGCAAGTAGTCTTCAATTACAAAAGTTTCGCTACTAAAACGAGATGTTCTGTGGTTGCCTTCTTTCTGTCGAGTTATCGATCTTGCATAGCGTCTAATCTCATCTTTATTCGTTAATATAATTCCAGGTATGGGGGTGCTTTTACCATGTTCATCTTTTGCAACCAT
>DPRC01000196.1 GCA_003537695.1 Polaribacter sp. | reverse complement strand
TTAGGAACAACAAAAAGTGAAATCCCTTTTGTTCCCTGCGGAGCACCTTCAATTCTTGCCAACACTAGATGCACAAAATTATCTGCATACTGATGATCTCCACCAGAAATAAATATTTTTTGTCCGCTAATTTTATAATAGCCTTCATCTGTTGGAGTCGCTTTCGTTACAATATCAGACAAAGAGCTTCCTGCCTGAGGTTCTGTTAAGCACATCGTGCCTCCCCAAATCCCTGCGAGCATATTTGGTACATACGTTTCTTTGAGTGCATCGTTGCCAAACTCAACAATTAATTCTGCGGCACCCTGTGTTAAACTCGGGTAGCCAGGCAAATGATTGTTTGCTGCATCCATAACATATACGGCAGCCTGCAATGCAGAAAAAGGTATTTGAAGCCCACCATCCTCATAATCAAAAGAAGCTGCTATGATGCCCATTTCTCCAGATTGACGCATTACCGTTTCTACCTGTTTGTGCACGATTACTTTGCCATCTTTGTGATATGCAGGAGTTTCATCCATTTCTTTAAAGTAGGGATACAATTCTCTGTCTGAAAATTCCTTAACAGAGTCTATAAAAAGATTCAACGACTCCATATCATGTTCTTGAAACCGCTCTCTTGATAATAAATTTTCTAAGCTATGAACATCATAAAGAAGGTACTTCAGCGTTTCTAAGTCTACATATTTTTTTGACATGGTATCTATCTGTTTTATAGTTGATTTTTAATTTTAACCAATTCCGCCTTCACGGCTTCTAGCTTCGAAATAATTTCGTGATTGTATATGGTTGCGTCTGGATTTTTTTTTAATTTTTGTTTTGCACCCTCTAAAGTAAAACCTCTTTCCTTTACTAGGTTATATATGAGTTTCAGGTTTGCAATGTCTTCTGCAGTAAAAAGACGGTTGCCCTTTGCATTTTTTTTAGGCTTGATAACATCAAATTCCTTTTCCCAAAAACGAATTAAGGAGGTGTTTACCTCAAAAGCTTTGGCTACTTCGCCAATTTTATAATACCTTTTTTCAGGCAATTCTATATGCATTTTCTTTGATCTTCAGTAGTTTATTCTTTGAGCGTTGGAACATTTTTATGCACTTAATCATAAGACTGTCCCTCTTCTTCAGCTGCTTTCTGCATTGCTGCAAACTCTTCTGGTGTTAAATCTCCATAGTAAAAATTAATAGGGTTTAAAGCCCTGCCGTTTTTATGTATTTCGTAATGTAAGTGGGCTGAAACCGATCTACCCGTATTACCAACATATCCAATTAAATCACCACGTTTTACTTTTTGCCCACGTTTTGCTTTGATTTTACTCATGTGTGCATAAATAGTTTTATAGCCGTATCCATGTTCTATATAGACAACTCTACCAAAAGTAGCACTTCTTCCAGAACGCGTTACTTTTCCATTTCCAGAGGCATAAATTGGTGTTCCTACAGACGCTGTGAAATCCATTCCCTTGTGAAATTTCCTTATTTTTAAAATAGGATGCATTCTCCATTTATAACCAGAAGCCATTCTTGTTAAGTCCACTAATTTAACGGGCAAAATGGCTGGAATTGATGCCAGCATTTTCTCTTTTTCTTTTGCTAAAGATACAATTTCGTCTAAAGATTTAGACTGCACTACCATCTGTTTAGACAAGATATCTACATCCATGGTCAGCTGCTTTATCATTTTAGAATTGTCATAGCCATCTAAACTCTTATACCTATTTACACCTCCAAAACCCGCCTTTCTTTGCTCATCTGGTATTGGATTGGCCTCAAAATACATTCTATAAATATTATTATCGCGCTGTTGTAATTGATTTAAAATAGTAGAACTTTCAGAGATCCTCTTCGATAATAAATCTAAATTAAATTGTAAATTTTCGTTTTCTCTATTGACCGCACGCTCGTTTGGAGACATTATGAATTGACTAAAAACAATAAAACCAATAAATGCAATTAATAAGACTGCTAAAAAACCAAAAATAGTTTTCTTATAATATTCACTTTTCTTTACAGCAATTTTTCTGTAAGAAAGTGTATCCGCATCGTAATAATATTTTACTTTTGCCATAGTTGTAAATGTACTATTTTTGTTTTTTTAAAATGCGATTTAAAAAGATCTCATTTTTATTAACTCGCTAATTTACAAAATGTTTTACAACTGCTTTTTTAAAGCATATTTTTAAAGAATATTAACACAATCCACAACGTTGGAAAAATTTTTCCTATGAAATCACAAGACATTCGTGCTACATTTTTAAATTTTTTTAAAGAAAAATCACACTTAATTGTGCCTTCTGCTCCTATGGTCACCAAAGATGACCCCACTTTAATGTTTGTAAATTCGGGGATGGCACCTTTTAAAGAATATTTTCTAGGAAATGCAATTCCAAAAAACAGTCGGATTTCAGATTCGCAAAAATGCTTGCGAGTTTCAGGGAAACACAATGACTTAGAGGAAGTAGGTTATGACACATACCACCACACTTTATTTGAAATGCTCGGAAACTGGTCTTTTGGAGATTACTTTAAAAAAGAAGCAATAGCGTGGGCTTGGGAGTTGTTAACCGAAGTTTATAAAATAGACAAAGATATTTTATATGTGACCGTTTTTGAGGGCTCTGAAGATGCTGACAAGTTAGGAATGGACACTGAAGCG
>DPRC01000199.1:12618-20030 GCA_003537695.1 Polaribacter sp. | reverse complement strand
AACAGTAGGGTCCTATATGCAGACAGTTTGTTAATTATTTCCTTAGATGTTTACCTGGGGGGAAATCATAAATTCTATGCAGATTTTCCTGCATACATCAAAGAGAACAATACGAAGGAACACCTAATTGTGGATGTAGCAGCGGCATTTATCGCAAAACAGTTGCCAAGGGCCCAAGAGCGAAGTTTTATCGCTAAAATGATTTACGAAGGAAAGAAAATGTATTTGTTAGATTGTTACTTACCTTCGGTTTCAGACAAAGTGAAGAGTGGCCATGAAGAGGGAAAATTGAATTGGGCAGTTACAAATGAGGAGCAGGTATGGAGCTATTTTATTGAAAAAGAACTTTTATTTAGTACGGATCAAAATTTGAACAAACGCTTTATAGATCCAGCCCCGTTTTCTAAGTTTTACAGAGAGCAGGATCATTTGTCTCCAGGCAGTATTGGTGTATGGGTTGGTTGGCAGATTGTAAGGTCTTATATGAAACATAATGATGTATCTTTGCAGGACTTATTAAAGATTAACGAACTAGATTTATTTACAAAATCGAAATACAAGCCTAGAAAATAATGTCAGGAAAACACAATTCAGAAATTAAATTTAAAATCGCTTTAGATGAAAATAAAGTTCCGGAAGAAATTTCTTGGACTGCAGCCGATGGAGGCATCGATAAGGAGGCAGCTAAAGCCATCATGATATCTGTATGGGACCATAAGAAGAAAGATACATTGCGTATGGATTTATGGACAAAGGACATGCCTGTAGACGAAATGAAGCAATTTTACCATCAAACATTAGTAGCGATGGCAGATACTTTTGAACGGGCAACAGCAGATGAAAAAATGGGAGCAACCATGCGTGATTTTTGCGATTACTTTGCAGAGAAGTTGGAATTGAAGTAAAATACTTGTGATATGTAAAAAAGGGGGTCTGTAGGAATATAGACCCCCTTTTTTAAATTAATTTCCGCTCTTGTTTGGTGGATGATTCTTTATTTTATTGATTATAAAATTATAGTCTGCAGGTGTGTTCACAAAATCCATTTCAGACACATCTATTATTAGTAAATTTAGACCATCTTGTGTATTGATAAAGCTTTTGTACCCATCATGAATTTTCTCAAGGTATTCAGATTCAATATTTTGTTCATAGGTGCGCCCTCTTTTTTTAATATTTTCTAGAAGGCGATCTGTATTTTGGTATAAGTAAACATATAAGTCTGGCTTGGGAATCTCCTTATAAATTAAATTAAACATTTTTCGATACAAAAGATATTCATCTTCAGGCAAGGTTACCTGTGCGAATATTAAAGATTTAAAAATATAATAATCAGAAATAATAAAATTTTTAAAGAGATCAAATTGCGCTAAATCATCACTAAGTTGTTGATACCTGTCTGCCAAAAAGCTCATTTCTAAGGGAAAGGCATAGCGCTCTTTGTCTTCATAAAATTTTGGTAAAAAAGGATTGTCAGCAAAGCGTTCTAAAACCAATTTTGCATTGAATGTGTCAGAAAGGAGATTTGCTAAAGAAGTTTTTCCTGCACCAATATTTCCTTCAATCGCAATATAATTGTATTTTTCTGTAATCTGTATAGGTCTTTCGAGGCGCTGGGTAATTTTCAAAACCTCTGAAGTATCGCTGCAGTTCTGCAGACACACATGCAATTGGTTTTTCTCTATTGGATGTATTGTGTTTGGAGCAATTTCCACTAAGGGAAGCAGCACAAATTTACGTTCCAACATTTTTGAATGCGGAACTGTAAGTGTTTTTGAAAAAATAATTTCATCCTCAAACAATAAGATATCGATGTCTATATTTCTATTTTGGTATCCTTTTTGGTTTGTACGTGTTCGTCCTAATTCTTTTTCTATAGCGAGCAAACTTTCTAACAAAGTTGCTGGAAGTTGGTCTGTGGAGACGCTAATACAAATATTAAAGAATTCATTTCCTTCGAAGCCCCATGAAGGAGATTTATAAATAGCAGATATTTTTTGAACGCCACCAATGCTTTCATCTATTAAGTGAACGGCATTTTGTAAGTTTTCAAGTTTATCTCCTTGATTGGTTCCTAAAGATAAATAGGTGGTGCGTTGTATTTTCATAATTTATACAAAGAAAATAAAAGCATTTTAATATTTGGGTTTTAAACAAAAAAAATCGCCAAAATATTTTTGGCGATTTTTATATAGATTCATTAGAAATGAAATTATTCTTCTTTTCTAGGTTCTCTTGGTTTTCTGTCATCACGTCCACGTGAATCTCTACTTCTGTTGTCGCGTCCACCAGAACGTTTATCATCTCTTGGCGGTCTTGCTACATACCCTTCTGGTTTTTCTAACAACGCTTTTCTAGAAACTTTTTCTTTACGAGTCCTTGGATCTAAACCGAAGTATTTTACATCTAAAACATCTCCCATTTTCACAACATCAGAAACATTGTCTGTGCGTTCCCAAGCCAATTCACTTACGTGCAATAAAACTTCATTTCCTGGCGCTTCAACATATTCTACTACCGCACCAAAATCTAATATTTTAATTACTTTCACTTCGTAAGCACTACCAACTTCAGGTTTGAAAAGCATCGACTCAATACGTGCAATTACTTTTTCAATTCCATCTGGGTCTGTTCCTAAGATCTCAATAATTCCTTCTTCAGTTACAGCGTCTTCAGTAATTACAATAGTAGTTCCTGTTTCTTTCTGTAATTCTTGAATATGCTTACCACCGGGTCCAATAAAGGCACCAATGAGTTCATTAGGAATACGTCTGTTAATCATTTTAGGAGCATGTTCTTTAACCTCTACGTTTGCAGTAGAAATGGTTTCAGTTATTTTTCCTAAAATATGTAAACGACCTTCACGAGCTTGTTTCAGTGCATTCACTAAAATTTCGTATCCTAATCCTTTTACTTTAATATCCATTTGACAGGCAGTAATTCCTTCAGCAGTTCCAGTTACTTTAAAATCCATATCTCCTAAGTGATCTTCGTCACCTAAAATATCAGACAATACAGCATATTTTCCAGATTCAGCATCAGAAATCAATCCCATTGCAATACCAGAAACAGGTCGCGTCATTTGAACACCCGCATCCATTAATGCCATTGTACCAGCACAAACAGTAGCCATAGAAGAAGAACCATTCGATTCTAAAACTTCAGATACTACTCTTACCGTATATGGGCAATCTGCAGGAATCATCCCTTTTAAACCACGTTGTGCTAAATTACCATGCCCAACTTCTCTACGAGAAGTTCCACGAATTGGTCTTGCTTCCCCTGTACAAAAAGGAGGAAAGTTATAATGTAAATAGAAATTTTCTTCACCTTCGAAAGAGGGCATGTCTATTTTGTTTGCATCTCTTGACGTTCCTAGCGTAACGGTAGCTAAAGCTTGCGTTTCTCCACGGGTAAAGATTGCAGAACCATGCACAGATGGTAAATAATCTATTTCTGACCAAATTGGTCTAATTTCGTCTGTTTTACGACCATCCAAACGCAGGCCTACATTTAATGTTAAATCTCTAATCGCTGCTTTTTCAGCTTTGCGATAGTAATCAGACACTAAACCACCATAATCTGCTAATTCTTCTTCAGAAAAAGTAGCTTTTATAGCTGCCTTTATTTCTTTAAATGCTGCAGTTCTCTCATGTTTAGCAGATCCAGCTTCTGCAATAGCATATACTTTATCGTATGCCATGTCATGAACTTTCTTCTCTAAATCTTTATCTTCTCTGTCTCCTTCGTATTCACGAACCTCTTTCTTTCCAAATGCTTCTGCTAATTTTATTTGAGCAGCACATTGTACTTTAATAGCTTCGTGTGCAAACTTGATTGCATCTGCCATTTCTTCTTCAGAAATCTCATCCATTTCACCTTCTACCATCATTACAGAATCAGCGGAAGCTCCAATCATCATATCGATGTCAGATTCTGCTAATTGCGCTCTTGTTGGATTGATAATGAATTCACCATTGATACGACCAACTCTAGCTTCAGAGATTGCACATTCAAAAGGAAAATCTGATAATTGAATCGCTGCCGAAGCTGCTAAACCGGCCATTGCATCTGGCATCACATCCTCGTCATGAGACATTAACTGAATCATCACTTGCGTTTCTGCGGTATAATCTTTTGGAAATAATGGACGTAAAACACGATCTACAAGACGCATTGTTAATACTTCACCATCACTTGGTCTTGCTTCTCTTTTGAAGAAACCTCCAGGATACCGTCCTGCAGCAGCAAACTTTTCTCTATAATCTACTGTTAATGGTAGAAAACCAAGATCTTTTTGTTCGTAATTGGAAACAACTGTACACAACATCATACATTTTCCTGATTGCACAACAACCGAACCATGCGCTTGTTTTGCTAACTTTCCGGTTTCGATAGAAATTTCTCTACCATCACCAAGGTCTATAACCTCTCTAAATACTTTTGGAATCATAAATTTTAATTCTAAATTTTTAATTTGTTTGTTGTTGTGTTGTTCTCTGTTGTTGCAATGGAAATACAGAATTATTGTTGGTAATTCTGACTTTTTATAATTTTCTGATGTTGTTAAAATCAGGTTTTAAATTTGTTGTAAAAAAAAAGAGGCGCGTTTATAGCACCTCTTTTTTGTAAGAATTATTTTCTAATTCCTAATTCCTTGATAATCGCACGATATCTGTTGATTTCAGTTTTCTTTAGATAATCTAATAAACTTCTACGTTTACCTACCATCATTACTAACGAACGTTCTGTGTTAAAATCTTTACGATTTTTCTTCAAATGCTCTGTTAAATGGCTAATTCTGTGCGTGAATAACGCGATTTGACCTTCTGAAGAACCAGTATCGTTTTTACCTTTACCGTGTTTTTCAAAAAGAACTTCTTTTGCTTCCTTACTTAAGTACATGCCAATATTATTTAAATGATTATTATGTATATCAATAAATTTTTTTCATTGAAGCTGCAAATATACCATTATTTTCTAATTTACTTGTGATTTTAATCAGATATTATACCCTATTAAGAACTGTTAGGCAGCATTTAAGGGGGTGTTTGGGGTGTACAGTCTGCTATTTGTATTTTGTTCTTTTTTGATATGTTTGATTGATTTCCAAATAAGTAAAGAAATCCATAAATCTTTCTATTTTTTTACGAGCTATTTTAGCAAATCTTCAATTCTTTTATAAAAATACAGAGATCTTTTGTTTCTTTCAATTTAATCATTAATTTTGGTCTTTAATATAAAACACAAATGTTTAAAACTACTTGGACACGTTTCTATTTTTTCTATTACTTTTTTAGTAAGAGAAGAGACTTTGTATCGTGTTGTTAAGAAACATTCATCATATATAAAGTCTCGAATTTAATTCGAGACTTTTTTTTTGAAATTAATTTAGAGGAATGAATAAAAGTATTGCCATACAAGGAGCAGAAGGCTCAAACCATCATAAAGTTGCTAGAGACTTTTATGGAGCCTCCATTCAACTGATAGAATGCATGTCATTTGATGGATTGGTTGCTAGTTTATTAGAGGGCACTGCTGTGCTTGGTGTTATGGCGATAGAAAATACGATAGCAGGTTCAATTATTCCTAATTATGCTTTGATAGATAAGAACAACCTTCACATTATTGGTGAAGAATACTTAAATATTCACCACCATTTAATGGCATTACAAGGTCAAAAAATTATGGATATCAAAGAGGTTTGGTCTCATCCTATGGCCTTGCTGCAATGCAAAGAATTCTTCAAAAAATATCCACATATTAAATTAGTTGAAGATGTAGATACGGCAGAAGTTGCAAAAAGAATTTCCAAAGAAAATTTAAGTGGTATTGCTGCAATTGCACCAAAAATTGCAGCAGAAATTTTTAAGCTATCCATTCTTGAGGACGAAATACAAACGATAAAAGACAATGCTACACGGTTTGTAATTGTGCAGACATCGGAACCAACCAATGGAATTGATCAAATTAACAAAGCCTCTTTAAAATTTCAGTTAGATCACAAGAGAGGGAGTTTGGCAGCAATTTTAAACGTGTTGAGTGATTGTAAAATGAGTTTAACTAAAATTCAATCTTTGCCAGTAATTGAAACGCCTTGGAAATATTCGTTTTTCGTAGATGTAACTTTTGAGAGTTATCAAGAATATAAGAAAGCAGAAACAATTATAGCAATAATGGCAGAGGAATTCAAGGTTTTAGGAACCTATAAAAACGGTAGAAAATGATCAAAGCTGCAAAAAGGTTAGCAACTGTTGAAGAATATTATTTCTCTAAAAAGCTAAGAGAAGTTAGAGGTTTGATGGCTGCAGGAAAGCCAATCATTAACATGGGCATAGGTTCTCCAGATTTAGCTCCACCAGCGCAGGTGTTAACGGCAATTCAAGGAAGCCTACTGGATGTAGGTGCACATAAATATCAGTCATATCAGGGTTTGCCAGCTTTAAGAAATGCCATCTCTAATTTTTATAAAGAGAAATTTCAGGTAGTAGCAAATCCAGTAAATGAAGTACTGCCCTTGATGGGAAGTAAAGAGGGAATTATGCACATTTCTATGGCTTTCTTAAATGAGGGAGATCAAGTTTTAATTCCAAACCCTGGATATCCGACCTATACCTCTGTTACGAAATTAGTGGGCGCAGTGCCCCTTTTTTACAATTTAAGTGCGGAACACAATTGGCTGCCAAATTTTGAGGAATTAGAGGGTCAAGATTTGGCTGCTGTAAAAATAATGTGGGTAAATTATCCCAACATGCCAACAGGAGCTAGTGGAACTTTAGAAATGTTTGAGAAACTAGTTGCTTTTGGTAAAAAGCATCAAATTTTAATTATAAATGACAATCCATATAGTTTTGTTTTAAATGACAATCCTATTAGTATTTTGCAAGTTGCAGGAGCGAAAGATATCGCCTTAGAACTAAATTCTCTCAGTAAAACTTTTAACATGGCAGGATGGCGTGTGGGGATGGTTTTGGGAAATGAGGATTATATTAATGAGATTTTAAAGGTAAAAAGTAATATGGATTCTGGCATGTTTTATGGAATTCAAAAAGGAGCAATACAGGCTTTAGAATTATCAGATGACTGGTTTGTAGCGCAAAATAAAATTTATCAGGAACGCAGAAATTTGATATGGCAGTTGGCAGATAAATTAGGAACAACCTACGACAAAAGAACCACAGGTTTGTTTGTGTGGGCAAAAATTCCGGAAGGAAAGAAATCGGAAGAAGTTACCGATGCCATTTTATACGAGAACGATGTTTTCATTACTCCTGGAACTGTTTTTGGATCACAAGGAGAAGGGTATGTTCGTTTTTCATTATGTGTACCTGTAGCAGTAATTAAAGAAGCAATATCAAGAATATGAAAAATATATACATGATTGGTATTGGTTTAATCGGTGGTAGTTTTGC
>DPRC01000199.1:7536-12211 GCA_003537695.1 Polaribacter sp. | reverse complement strand
AACGAAGCAAAAGAATTAGGTGTTATTGATGAAAAAGCAACGGTAGCGGATATAGAAAATGCAGACTTGGTTATTGTTTCAATTCCTGTAGATGCGACCGTACAGTTGTTGCCAACCATTTTAGATAAAATCGCCGAAAATACGCTGGTAGTGGATGCAGGATCCACAAAAGAAGCAATTTGTAAAGCGGTTGAACATCATCCTAAAAGGAGAAATTTTTTGGCATGTCACCCCATCGCAGGAACAGAGAAGTCTGGACCGAAAGCTTCGATTTCTGGCCTGTATGTTGGGAAAACAAATATTATTTGTGAGGTAGAAAAGACAACTTTTAAGTTGCAAGAAAAAGCATTAAAGCTTTTTACGGACATTGGAATGCGTATTCGTTATATGGATCCTGTTTCGCACGATAAACATATTGCGTATGTTTCGCATCTTTCGCACATCAGTGCATTTATGTTGGGGAAAACAGTGATTAACAAGGCGAAAAATGAACGAGACATTTTTGATATGGCAGGTTCGGGTTTTGAATCAACGGTTCGTTTGGCAAAAAGTTCACCTGCAATGTGGACGCCCATTTTTAAGCAGAATAAAGAAAACGTAATTGAAACGTTGGATGCATATATCAATAATTTAAAGCACTTTAAAGAGTTGATGGAACAAGATAATTTTTCGGAAATTTTTAACGAAATGGAGAATACAAATTATATAAAACAAATTTTAAACGGCATAAAGTAAAGGCCAAAACAAGTAGAAAAATGGAGAATACAAAAGAATTAAGAACATGGTTGGATGCTATGAATTTAGATCATCCTCTAGTAATAGCAGGGCCCTGTAGTGCAGAAACTGAAGAACAAGTTTTAAAAATCGCACACGAACTAAAAGATTCTGATGTAAATTATTTTCGAGCAGGAATTTGGAAACCAAGAACAAGACCCGGAATGTTTGAAGGCGTTGGTGAAATTGGTTTGCGTTGGTTAAAGAAAGTAAAAGCGGAGACAGGAATGAAGACCTGTACAGAAGTTGCAAATGCGGCACATGTAAAACTAGCAATTGAAAACGACGTAGATTTGTTATGGATCGGTGCACGTTCTACAGTTTCTCCTTTTATCATGCAAGAGATTGCAGATGCTTTGGCTGGAACAGATAAAATTGTTTTGGTTAAAAATCCAGTAAATCCAGATTTAGCTTTGTGGTTAGGGGGTATTGAAAGACTGTATACTGCAGGAATTAAAAATTTAGGAGCAATTCATAGAGGTTTCTCTACGTACGAAAAAACAAAATATAGAAACACACCAGAATGGCAATTGGCCATCGAATTTCAAAATAGGTTTCCAGATTTACCTTTAATTAACGATCCTTCGCACATTACAGGTAAGAGAGATATGATTTTAGAAGTTTCTCAAACTGCCTTAGACTTGAATTTTGATGGATTAATGATTGAAACTCATTTTGATCCAGAAAATGCATGGAGTGATGCTGCGCAGCAAGTAACACCAGACACTTTAAAGCAGATTATGGAAGACTTAAAGGTTCGAAAAGAAACGAACACAGATGAAGCGTACAAAAAAGCGTTGGATAATTTACGTGCTCAAATTAACGTAGCCGACAATCAGTTGGTGGAGTTGTTAGGAAAACGGATGAAAGTGGCGAACCAAATTGGTGCTTTAAAGAAAGAAAAAAACGTAGCTGTTTTGCAATCTAAACGTTGGAATGAGATTCTTGGGAACATGATTCTTGAAGGTGAAAGCAAAGGCTTGAGTGAAGAGTTTGTTTTAAAAATGTTTAAAGCAATTCACCAAGAATCGATCAATCATCAAGAGAAAATTATCAACGCTTAATTTTTTAAGCCTACGATGCTTATAATACCTTCAAGTTTTAAAAATTTGAAGGTATTTTTTTATCACAAACTAAAAATCACTGGAACCTCAAATCTTATTTTTAGTTAAAATTCTGCATCTTTGCACCAATGATAGGAATTGTATACAAATCTACAGGAAGTTGGTATCAGGTAAAATCTGATGACGGTCAATTTCATTCCTGCAGGATAAAAGGAAAATTCAGGATAAAAAATATCAAAAGCACCAATCCAATAGCCGTTGGAGATAAGGTGGTATTTGATTTGGAAAAGAATGGAGATGAAGAGGTAGGTGTTATTAAGACCATTTTAGACCGAGATAACTTTATTGTTAGAAAGTCTGTAAACCTTTCAAAGCAGACACATATCATTGCATCCAACATCGATCAAGTTTTTTTATTAATTACCATTAATAACCCCCCAACCTTTGCCACTTTTATAGACCGATTTTTAGTTTCTGCAAGAGCGTATCGGATTGAAACAGTTTTGGTTTTTAATAAAATAGATTCTTATGCACTTGAAGAACGTGCAGAGATCATGTATTTAAAAGATATTTACGAAGCAATTGGGTATCGATGTGAAGAGGTTTCTGCGACTCAAAATAAAAATGTAGCAACCATCAAACAGATAATGACTGGTAAAACTTCTATGTTTATTGGGCATTCTGGAGTTGGGAAATCTACTTTGGTGAACGCTATTGAGCCTTCTTTAGATTTAAAAACAAAAGAGATTTCAGACCAACACAGCCAAGGAAAGCATACGACAACCTTTGCAGAAATGTTTGACTTAAGTTTTGATGCACGGATTATAGATACCCCAGGGATTAAAGGCTTTGGTGTTGTAGATATTGATAAATATGAATTGGGTGATTACTTTCCTGAATTTTTTGCCTTGAAACGAGATTGTAAGTTCAATAATTGTTTGCATACAAAAGAGCCAAATTGTGCTGTAAAAGAAGCCTTGGAAGAAGAGCGTGTTTCTTGGTCTCGGTACAAAAGTTACCTTCAAATTTTAAGTGGTGATGAAGAAACAGCACACTTTAGAACGGATATTTGGAACGAAGAAGACAACGAGTAACCTATGAAAGTTGTCATCCAAAGAGTTTCAGAAGCAAGCGTTACCATACAGGATCATAAAGTTGCAGACATACAAAGAGGACTGCTTGTTCTTATTGGTATTGTGGAGGAAGACGCCCAAGAGGACATTGATTTTTTGGTACAAAAAATAATACATCTTAGAATTTTTAATGACGAAAATGGCATAATGAATACTTCGTTGTTTGCCATTCGTGGGGAAATAATAGTTGTCAGTCAATTTACGCTTCAGGCAAGGACAAAAAAAGGAAACAGACCCAGTTATATAAAAGCAGCAAAACCACTTATTGCAATTCCTTTGTATGAAAATTTTATACATACTTTAGAAAAGGAACTCGATAAAAAAGTACAAACAGGTGCATTTGGTGCAGATATGAAAGTGGCTTTAGTAAATGATGGACCCGTGACCATCGTTATCGACTCCAAAAATAAAGAATAGATGATTAAACGTATTTTTAGAAAATGAGTTGGTTAGAACGCACAGCGTTATTAGTGCAAGACGAGGGCTTAGAACGGTTAAAAAAAGCAAATATCCTAGTGGTAGGCCTTGGGGGTGTTGGTTCGTATGCAGCAGAATTCATAGCGAGAGCGGGCGTGCACAAAATGACAATTGTAGATGGAGATTTTTTTGATGAAACCAATAAAAACAGACAACTGCCTGCTTTAGATTCTACAATTGGACAATCGAAAGCAAAGGTGTTAGCTGCACGTTTAAGAGATATTAATAAAGACATAGAAATTACCGTTCTAGAGGAGTTTTTATCTCCAGACAGGGCCTATGAAATAGTGACGCGGGAGTTTGATTATGTGCTAGATTGTATCGATAGTATTACCCCGAAAGTTAATTTAATTGTGGCAGCAAGAAGAAAGAAGGTCAAAATTATTTCCGCTATGGGTGCGGGAGGGAAGTTGGACGTAACTAAAATTAAAATAAAAGACATTTCACAAACTAAAAATTGTACCATGGCCAGAGTTTTGCGAAAGCGCTTGAAAGAACGCAAGGTAAACAAAGGGGTAAAAGCAGTGTATTCAGAGGAAATGCAAATTTCAGAAAGTCTTAAAAGGACAGACGGAACAAATTTTAAAAAGTCATATTACGGCACTATAAGCTACATGCCCGCTGCATTTGGTCTGCAGGCTGCGGCACATGTTCTTAATTTTATCTTAAAAGATAAAAAATAGATTCCATGGGAAATAAATAAACAGTACATTTGAACAAAATATAATTAAGCACAACGAATATGAAAAAAATTATTTTATCACTGGTAGTAGTCGCGGCCCTTTTAACGTCGTGTAAAGAAAACAAGAAAGACAAAGTAGAAGCAAAAGAAGCTGTAAAAGTTGCTGTAGTAGCTGCTTTAGATAACGTAGATGTGGACAGTTCTGTAATTACTTGGAAAGGAGCAAAACCAACAGGAACGCATGACGGAACAATTTTGTTAAAAGGAGGTTCTTTAAATTTAGAAGAAGGGAAGTTAACAGGGGGTTCTTTTGTAATAGAAATGGCAACCATGAAAAATTTGGATTTAGATGCAGAAAGTGGCGCAAAATTAGTAGGGCACTTGTCGGCACCTGACTTTTTTGATGTGGCAACTTATGCAACTGCTAAATTTGTAATTACAAACGTAGAAGAAACGGATAATAATTTATCAGTTACAGGAAATTTAACGGTAAAAGACATTACAAAAAGCATTACAATTCCAGCAACGTTAGTAACTGAAGGAAA
>DPRC01000199.1:5627-7138 GCA_003537695.1 Polaribacter sp. | reverse complement strand
GCTTCTAAAAAATTCTTTGACAACTTAAAAGATAAGTTTATTAACGATATGATTGAATTTTCATTCTCGGTTAGTACAAAGGCATAAGGCAGCAAAGCTATTATTTTAGTCCATTATAAATTTTAAAAGACATACATATGAAACAGCACAAAGCAGGAAGACCTTGCGGATGCGGACTGACCCAAGACCCGAACGGGAATTGTGACGGAGCTCATGCAAAAAGGTTCTAAAATATTTCTTTAAAAAGTTTAAATATTTAAAAAAACCCAAAACGATATGTTTTGGGTTTTTTAATTACAAGTGTATCGCAGTAGTGTTTTTTACTTCTTCAATAGCAAAGGTGCTATGTGTACTGCCAATATATTTGATGGTAGTTAATTTTGTGAGCATAAAGTTTCGATAGGCTTCCATGTCTTTCACGTATATTTTCAGTATATAATCATAATCGCCACTAACATGAAAACATTCAGAAACTTCTTCTAATTTTAAAATCTCACGTTCAAAAGTAGTCACATATTCTTTCGCATGTTGAATTAGCTTTAGATGGCAGAAGACTAAAAAAGACTTTTCTATTTTATTTTTATTGATGATTGCCACATATTTATCGATCACCTTTTTATTTTCTAATTTCTTTACGCGCTCGTAAACGGCCGTTACCGACAGGTTTAATTGGAGTGACAATTGTTTGGTTGTCTGTTTACCGTCTTGTTGCAGCAAGTTGATAAGTTTCTTATCGGTTGTATCTAGCATCGTAATTTTCTAAAAAATTAAGTTAAACCCCTTTATTTAGTCTTTAAATTTAATAAACGTCTCTAAATTAGATAAATAATCTATTTTATATGCATACTATTGATTTTATTTCTAATTAATCGTTTTTTTGTTATAGAAAAAACTAAAACTATGAAATTCAATCCAGCAGATAACATTCAAGATTTACAGTTTTTTGGAGAATTTGGCGGGGTAAATCCTTCCATTTCAGACTCCTCTACATACACCTTTATATCAGCAAAGACAATGCTCGATACCTTTGAAGGAAATACAGACGGTTGTCATTTATATGCCCGCCACACAACTCCTTCGAATTTATATTTAGGAGCTGCTTTAGCCGCAATGGAAGGCACCGAAACAGCAAATGTTGCTGCCTCAGGAATGGGTGCCATTACCCCGGTTTTATTGCAGTTGGTTGGTGCTGGAGAGCATATTGTATCCAGTCGAACTATTTATGGAGGAACCTATGCGTTCTTAAAAAATTTTACACCAAGGTTGGGAATTACAACCACTTTTGTAGACATCACAAAATTGGAAGTTGTGGAAGCTGCTATTACTGCGAAGACTAAAGTTTTATATTGTGAGTCGGTAAGCAATCCGCTTTTAGAGGTGGCAGATATTAAAGGACTGGCTATTTTAGCAAAAAAGTATTGTTTAAAATTAGTCGTAGACAACACCTTTTCTCCTTTGTTAATTTCACCGGCAAAATTAGGTGCAGATATTGTTTGTCACAGTTTAACGAA
>DPRC01000199.1:614-5216 GCA_003537695.1 Polaribacter sp. | reverse complement strand
ACGACGGTGCAAGCATGTTGTTGGGAGCAACTTTAGATAGCTTGAGGGCGTCATCGATTTTAAAAAATATGAGAACGCTGCACATTCGAATGAAGCAACATAGTTTGAATGCCTCTTTTTTGGCAAATAAATTTGAAGCGGATGGTTTGAAGACCGTATATCCTGGATTGCAATCACATCCTTCTCATGAATTATTTACATCAATGATGAATACAGAATACGGCTTTGGCGGGATGTTAACCATAGACGCGGGCTCTTTGGAAAAAGCAAATGAGTTAATGGAGTTGATGCAGCAAAAGAATATAGGCTATTTAGCAGTGAGTTTGGGTTTTTACAAGACTTTATTCTCTGCTCCTGGATCTTCTACATCGTCAGAAATCTCTGAAGATGAGCAGAAAGAAATGGGACTTTCGGATGGACTAATTCGTTTTTCTATTGGTTTAGACAATGACATTTCAAGAACATATGAGCTCATGAAGTGGTGTCTGAAAGAAGTGGGAATTTTACAAGGCGATAGAAATAATTAGATGTTACTTTTTTTCTAGGAACCTGCTGCGCATCCTTGCGGAAAAGTATCCATTTTTGATCAAGTCTAATTTTGTAATATGGAGTCTTTCTAATAATTTGGGTTAAAAAAACGATGAATGTTAAAGGAAGGTAGCCAAATCAATTTGCATAGCGTTCTGTAAAATCGTAACATTACCAAACCTAAATAAATGTAAGAGAATGCAAGACAAAATTAAGCCTTCAGAAGTAGATCTTGAAGACCAAAAAGGGACGGGAAAAAAAGAATTGAATTTATTAGAGTCTTTAGTTCCAGTCCTAATTTTAATGTCTTTGCTGGCATATAATATTTTTTTTGTTGAAGGTCAAGATTGGTTTGGTGGATACACAAATCAGTATATTTTATTAATGGGAGGTCTGGTCGCTGCCATTGTTGGTTTTTGGAATAAAGTGCCTGTCTCAAGAATGATTTTTGAAGTTTGGGAAAACTGGAAAAGTATTTTTGTTCCCATAATGATTTTGTTTTTAGTAGGAGCTTTGGCGGGAACTTGGTTGGTGAGTGGTATTATTCCTGCAATGGTGTACTATGGATTACAAGTGTTAAGTCCAGATATATTTTTACCTGCATCTGTAATCATTGCAGCTATTATTTCCATTGCCACAGGAAGTTCTTGG
This sequence comes from Polaribacter sp., assembly GCA_003537695.1. Taxonomy (GTDB): domain Bacteria; phylum Bacteroidota; class Bacteroidia; order Flavobacteriales; family Flavobacteriaceae; genus Polaribacter. Next base: position 4,037 of record DPRC01000199.1, on the reverse strand, counting down.
ACTACTTCTGCAACGGTAGGTATTGCTTTAGTAGGCATTGGAAGTGCTTTAGGGATTCCAACAGGCATGATTGCTGGAGCGGTAATTTCAGGGGCTTATTTTGGAGATAAAATGTCGCCACTTTCAGACACTACAAATTTGGCGCCGGCCATGGCTGGGACAGATTTATTTACTCACATAAAGTACATGGCATATACAACGGTACCGACCATTATTATTACGTTAATTGTGTTCACTATTTTAAGCGGTACTATTGACACTACTGGAAGTGCAGATATCAGCGATTTATTAGCGTCTATAGACAATACATTTCATATTTCACCTTGGTTATTTTTAGTTCCAGGAATTGTAATCGCCATGATTTTAATGAAAACCAAGCCTTTAATTGCCTTAGGAATTGGCGTGCTATTGGCTGCCATTTTTGCATTCATTTTTCAAAGTGATGTCTTGGCAAGTTTGTCAGACTCCAATTTTAAAGCGGTTATAAATGCAGTTCTTATAGACACGAATATAGAAACAGATAATGACAAGTTATCCGAGTTGTTTTCTTCTGGTGGAATGAATGGAATGTTATGGACGATCTTTTTAATTATTTGTGCCATGGTTTTTGGAGGGGTGATGGATGCGATTGGAGCATTGGCTAAAATTACTAAAAGTTTATTGGCAGTTGCAAGTTCAGTTTTTGGTCTGTTTGCAAGCACTGTAATTAGTTGTTTAGGGCTGAATGCAATTGCATCAGACCAATATCTAGCAATTGTAATTCCTGGGAAAATGTTTAAAAATGCTTTTGAGGACAAGGGGCTAGCGCCAGAAAATTTAAGTAGAACCTTAGAAGATTCGGGAACAGTAACCTCCGTTTTAATCCCATGGAACACTTGTGGTGCCTATCAATCTAGTGTGCTGGGTGTTTCTGTTTCAGATTACTTTGTGTATGCTATTTTTAATTATTTAAGCCCGTTTACAACTTTGTTTTTTGCTGCTTTAAATATTAAAATCAGACAGTTGGTTAAAAAGTAAACGCACTAAAATTTATTGGATTCAGTAAGAATTTTGGGTGGCCTAGATAAACCAATTCCAAACTAAACCAAAGCGGATTGTTAAATCTCTGTAGGGATAATTTGGTGCTGAAAAATAATTTTTACTTGTGAAATCAGAAGTAGCATTATCAACTTTAAAATACAAACGGGTTCTTCTTACCTGAGCATTAAAGAAAACATCAAAAGTAGGAAAGCCAATTTGTTGCTCATTTTGCAATCTAAATTCCGCTAAAAGGGGGTTGTAGGCATTTGCAGCATATGCTGTGAAGTATTTAAATGTGATACCAATATTTACGAGCAATGGTTTTCCTTTAAACCAATAATCAGTATAGTATAATGTATTCCTACTTACAAATTCCGGAACTCTAAAAACAGTACTTCCGCTGCTTACATTTTGGTACATAAAAGTATTGTCTAGTGCAAATTTACCAAGTTTAAACTCTTTATTTGCTTTTACCTTTAAATAGGTAATTTGAGAAGCATATTGCTGCGGTTGGCTGTTCTCATCAAAATACGTGTAATTGTCTAAATTAGTAAAGTTTAAAGAGGCATTGATCCATTTAGACACAAAGTCGAAACCAAGATCTCTGGTGTTTACATTGCTAAAATTATTTTGCCAGTTATAAGCGTCATATTCACTTTGGTGCAGTAAAGTGTTAAAGTTAGAGGCTTTTGAACTTACCAATAAAGTTCCTTTCATTCTAAAAATACTATCTTTCTTAAAGACCGCTTCTGCTTTCAGATAGTTTCCAGAAAGCCTTCCTTTTCCAGGAGTAATACTTGCGTCTGCATTTAGTTGGAAGTTTTTAATTTTGGCATTCCAGTCAGCACCGAAAGAAATAGCATTTCCCTCAATTTTTAGTTTATTGACGGCACTGCTGCTATTTAAAATAGTATCATAACCATAAGAATAGTTTGTAAAATTTGCTTTTGCTTTAAACTTTCCTAAAACATATTTAGAATTGAATTCTAAATTTAACTCGTTATTAAGCAGCTTACTTTCGGCTCTTTTTTTTCCTGGGCCCGCAGAGTTTGCCGCACCGAAAAAGTCTTCTGTCAATCCACTTTGAATAAATTCATAAGACTTCTCTTCACTGGTATAAATATGTCCAATTTTTAGATTGCTAAAATCTTTTTTATGAATCGTGTCTTTGCTGGCTAGAAGCTTATAACTTTGTTCGATGTAGGTCCTGCTGCCATCAAATTGACTTTCCGAAGCTAATAAGTTTACATCGAAGCGCGTTTTGTTTTGAAAATCAGGATCATTTTCAATAAAAGTAGCCAAGGCTTCTGGAGTTAAGCCTCCACTTTCTTGATGAAAAAAATCTTGCGACGTCAAATGACCTTTAATTTGATACTTGTTCTTTTTAGTTCTGTACTGGAAAGAACCTCTAAAATTACCGTTACTAACTAGTGCGCGCCGATAGGCACCCAAAGAACGTAAGCCTTTATAAGCAACTGCTACGTTTAATCTTTTTGAAAAATTTAATGTAAACAAGGCATCTAAAACTTGTCCTTGTTGCAGACCCGTTCGGTATAAAATCTCTGTAGTTGGTGTGGGCACTTCATAATACGCGATGTCTTCTACTTCTAAATAACTCGCTTGTTTTGCTGTAAAACCAATGTCTGGAAGTCTCGAAATAGTATTAAAGCTATAGCCTAAATTATTAAAAGCTTGCCCTTGATTATGAAATTCTAACAATTCAAATATATCTTTTCTAAGATAATTAAATTTGTACTCCTTTTGCAGGCTCAGCGTTGTATCTATATAAGTAGTGTCGTTGGTATGAGAGAATCTTTTATAATCGGTATAGGTAGTTTTTCCCGATAAAGTGACACTTGTACTTCCAAAATTATTAAGACTGTCATTTTGTTGTTTATTTGGAGTATTGAAACCCCCCATTTTTTTAGTTGGTGTTCCAAATTCTTGAGAAAATAGGGAGTGCGCTCCAAGGAAAACAAATATTGATAAAAAAAGTAATGCTTTATTCATAGTTTGTTACTGCAAGAACAAATGTAAAATAATTAAACGAAAATAATAGAGATTAAGTGTTGTGAAAATTTTTAATTAATGAATCCTATGGAATCTCTTTGTGGATTTTCCTTTTTTATAAGATAGAAAATTTTGCTATTTTGCAATATGTTACAATTAAACTATAGTGGTTTTTCTTTAGAAGCTGGAACAGATGAAGCTGGAAGAGGTTGTTTATGNNTTTATAATCGGTATAGGTAGTTTTCCCCGATAAAGTAACATTTATCTTTCCAGAATTTTTAACACTGTCATTTTGTTGTCTATTTGCAGTATTGAAACCCCCCATTTTTTTAGTTGGGTTTCCTAATCTTTGAGAAAATAGGGTTTGCACTCCAAGGAAAACAAATATTGATA
>DPRC01000199.1:0-409 GCA_003537695.1 Polaribacter sp. | reverse complement strand
TGAAGCTGGAAGAGGTTGTTTATGCGGCCCAGTTGTGGCGGCTGCGGTGATACTTCCAACTGATTTTACACATCCTTTTTTAAATGATTCCAAACAGCTTTCAGAAAAAAAGAGAGAAGAAGTGAGGCCATTTATAGAGCAAAATGCCTTGGCTTTTAGTGTTTCTTTTGTTTGGCAGCAGGAAGTAGATGAAATAAATGTTTTACAGGCATCTATTACCGGGATGCACCGCGCTATATCAGGGCTGAAAATAATCCCAGAATTTATTATTGTAGATGGGAATAAGTTTAGAGTTTATAAAAAGATTCCACACGAGACCATTGTCAAAGGAGATGCTAAATATTTAAGTATTGCGGCTGCTTCTGTGCTAGCAAAAACATACAGAGACGAATATATGGCGAAGATTCAT
>DPRC01000169.1 GCA_003537695.1 Polaribacter sp. | reverse complement strand
TGGTCGCGAGATCGCTTGCTTTGTATTCTCTAGCTCGACGTAAAATCATTAAAAGAAGAGTCGTGGGCATGGCACTCCTATTTACTTCTTTGTTGGCAATCACGATTTATGGATGCGTGATTATTTTGAAAAAGAACTGAATATCCCTGTATACCACACTCCCCAAGAATTTACAATCAATAATAAAAAAGTACTTATTGGTCATGGAGATGGATTAGGCCCAGAAGACAAAGGCTACAAACGCATGAAAAAAGTGTTTACCTTCCCCGTGTTTAAATGGCTATTTAGATGGGTACACCCAGACATTGGTGTGCGATTAGGACAGTACATGTCTGTTAAAAATAAATTGATTTCTGGAGAAGAAGATGCCAAATTCTTAGGGGAGGAAAATGAATGGTTGGCCCAATATTGCAGAAGGAAATTAGAAACAACCCACTATGATTATTTTGTTTTTGGCCACAGACACCTTCCTTTAGAAATAAAGTTACAAGAAAACAGTATGTACATCAATCTTGGTGATTGGATTCAATACTTTACTTACGGTGTTTTTGATGCGGATACACTTTCTCTCAAAAAGCACTCCATTTAAGCCTTTAAACTTATTACAAATTCCTTTATTTTCTCCACTCCCAAAAACACATTTGGCGCATGTTGTTGTAAAAAAGCTGCACCCATAATTTCATTTAATTTATAGGCATCCATTATTTTTTTTCCGTTAAAATCTACGAAAGCAATTCTAAAAAACAACTCCTCCTTTTCAAAACCAAAATCTACTCCTGGCAACATTGCAAAGTCATAGTTTTCTAAAACATAATTGGCCAGCTCAAAACTACCAGAAATTCCTAATTTTAAAATAGCTGATTTGTAGCGGTTGAATCCAATTAACATATAAAATGCACCTTCAGATTTTGTGCATTCGATCTTTATTGCTGAAAGTTCTTTAAAAATAAATTCTGAAATACTTTTTAAAATAGCCGAAGAAATAGCTACATGATTTTGCAAGTTTGGATGATATTCAAATGCTTTTATTGCAGCAAATTGAATGGGTGACGAAACACAACTAAAGGTTTCACTAAAAAGCGATTTATAGACGTTTTGCAACGGTTGCATCTCCTGAGGCAACATCATGTAGCCCAGTCGATATCCGCCCGCAGAAAACACCTTACTTAAGCCGCCAAAAACAATTGTTTTTTCAGGGTAATGTTCGGAAATACTTGGCGAATAACCTTGCGAAAAATTAATTTGTGAATAGATTTCATCAGAAAAGACGACGGTATTATATCTGTAACATACCACAGCTAATGCTTTGTATTCTTCTTTTGAATAAATAGCTCCCGTGGGGTTGTTTGGGGAGTTTAAAATTAACACCGTTTGCTTTTTAGGGCTCTTGTTCTTAAAAAAAGTCTCTAAATTATGAGCTGTCAATTTAAAATCATTTTCAAAATTAGTGTCTAAAATATGATAAGTACCCCCTTTGGCTTGTATTTGAGGAATATAACTTACCCAACTTCCTTTCGGTATTAGAAAGTCAGCATCAAAGATTAAAATTGATTGGTACAACAACTCTTTACTTCCTGGCCCTATAAAAATAGACTCCTTTGTTGTTTTAATGTTTTGGTGCTTTTTTAAAAAAAGCACAATTTCTTCTCTTAACTCTTCGAGACCTGCCACAGGTAAATAGTGGTTGTTTTCGGCATTTTCTCTTAACGCAGCCACAATACTGGCATGGATTGGAAAGGGAGATTGACCAAACCCAAAATGACTAACTTCTCTTCCTTTTGTTCTTAATTCCTTTACTTTTTCATTAATTAGCAGTGTAGAAGACTGTTTTAATGATAAGATATTTTGATTGATCATAATTTTCTTATTTCAGGTACTTTAAAAACACTACATCTAAGCATAAAAAAAAGCGGCATAAAGCCGCTTTTTTATAAAAATAAACTTGCTTTATTTTAAGGTAAAACTTACTCTTGCGAATAAGAAACGACCACCAACTCCAAATTGTTGAGACCTTCTAGACCAGTCAAAACGACCACCACTTCGGTTCGCTTCAATAGCTCTGTCTGGAGATACATCTAATAAGTTGTTCGCTCCTACTGTAAACGTTAAGTCTTTTGTAGCTTTATAACCTACAGATAGGTCCGTAACAACCTTAGAAGCAAAAATTTGTTGATTGTCAGGATTGTTCGTTGCTTCAGATACCTTACCAAAATATACATTTCTTAAGAAAATATTGTATTTCCCAGAAGTTAAACTATTGGTTAAGTTCATTTTAGTTCTTGGAACTGCCTCTTCTAAAAAGATTCTACTCGTTTCAGGAAAGTAAGTATCCACTAAACCTGCATCTTTTAATATTTGAGAAGAATTAATACCCCCTACTTGTCTTGTTTGAGAAAACGTTCCAGAAAAATCTGTTTTCAACCTTGTCTTTGCACCCAAATTTGCTTTGTGAGAAATTACAAAATCAATTCCTTTAGACTCTGTATCTATTGCATTTGCAAAGAATGAAGCTGCAGAAGCATTTGCTTGAATTAATAACACATCCAATTCAGACCCTGTACCTGGTCCTTTAAATTGACCTGTATACACCACTCTATCAGCAATATTTACTACATAACCATCTACTGTAAAAGTTAAGTTCGCTTCCGGTAATTTTGCAGTAAAACCAGCAGAAAAACTATTAGACGTTTCTTCTTTCAATTGAGGGATTCCTAACAATTGTGCTGCTTTACTATCATTTGCGAACGTCCCTACTTCAACAGGAACTCCGTCTTGAAAAATAGTAGACGTAGAATTAAAGTTTAACTGGTGTAAAGAAGGTGCTCTAAAACCAGTATTGTAAGAAGCTCTAATTCTAAAATTATCAGAAACTTTATAAATAGAAGCTAGCTTAAAGTTCATGGTAGAACCAAAATCTGAATAATTTTCGTATCGCGTTGCAAAAGTAGTTGAGAATTCCTCTGAAAACTTCGCATCTAAGTCTAAATATGCAGCAACACTGCTACGTGCTCTATCCAATTCGTTTTTAGGACCAAAACCTGGAAATACTTGAGAACCTCCTGGTCTAGATCTTCCAAAAAAGTCTTTTAATGGTGTAGTACCTTCAATACCTGTAAACGGTAAACCATCTGCCTGATACTGAGTGTACGAAGACTCCTCACCAGAAATAATTTGATAGTTTTCCATTCTGTGTTCCCCTCCAAAAGCAACACCGAAACCTTCAAAAGTATCTTCATAAAATTTAGACAAATCTAAATTTGTAGTATTTTGCATAAAAGAGAATCCACCCGCATCAAAAGTTGTTGGAGATGCATTTCCTTGAGAAGCATTATACGTATTCCCAATCACAAAATCAAAAGCATTTTTACCATATGTGTTAGAGAAATCTACATTCCACTCCCCTATTTTACCTTTAATACCTACCGCTAAAGATTGATCTGAAATCGTTGAATTAATTTCTGGTAAAAAACCATTGTTGTAAGCAGGTGTAAAAGTTCTTTGCTGACTTGGTAGTCTGTAAAAACCAGCAGAGTTTCCATTTCTAGAACTCATTCCTGCGAAAGAATACAATTCCGTACCATTGTCGTCTAAAGGCAATTTAAAGTTGGTGAAAAATCTACCTCCTCTTACTTTAGATTGTCCTACTCGCATATTATAATCTGTTCTTTTCTGACCTCTTGCTGCCAATTCAGAAGTAGTTGCATCCGCGTTTAAAATAGTTTGTAACTCAGCAAAACCATCTGTTGCAGCTGTAGCATAACCTGCTGCATTTGCAAAACTTTTTAAATTGTCAATAATTGGCAATCCGTTTACTCCAGATAATGTTGACTCAGCTACTCCATTCGCTAATGATAAAAATTCAGCAGAATATCCAGCATTACTAGCGTTTGCAAGTCTTTCAACAACATTATATCCCTTAAAGATACCACCTTCCCATTCTTTCATCCTGTTGTACGCTTCACGCACATCAAAATCTCCAGAAAATGTAATAAAGCCACCATTTTCACCCAAAGGCAATCCATAACTAGCACTCACATTGGTTGTTTCACCGTCAGAACCACCCGTTTGTCCATTTGAGTTTTCACTAAAATGTGCTCCTGTAGTAACTGCTAAAGACAGCTCATTTACAGTTTCATTTAAAACGATATTAATAACTCCTGCAATTGCGTCAGAACCATATTGCGCTGCTGCACCATCTCTTAATACTTCTAGTCTTTTAATAGCTGCAGCCGGTATTGCATTTAAGTCTGTACCTACAGAACCTCTACCAAAAGTACCATTCACATTTATTAAAGAAGAAGTGTGTCTTCTTTTACCATTGATCAACACCAAAACTTGATCTGGCCCTAAACCTCTTAACGAAGCAGGATCTACGTGATCTGTTCCATCTGAAATCGTTTGTGTATTCGATGTAAATGAAGGCGCAACAAAATTTAAAATTTGATTTAAATTAACCTGTGGTGCCGATGCTGCCAATTCTTTAATATCCACAATATCGATTGGGACTGGAGAATCTATAACAGATCTGTTTGGATTTCTAGAACCAATCACAACGATTTCCTCTAAAGAAACATTATCCTCTTGCACCGTAATTGTTAAAAAATCGGTATTTGTAACTGCCACCTCTAACCTTGCATATCCCATTGCGGAGACCACAATTGTTGTTGGTAAGCTTTTGACAGTAATACTAAATTCACCACTATCATTTGTAGTAACTCCGTTTGAAGTCCCTTTTACAAGAACATTCATATACGGTAAAGACACTCCTGAAGCGTCTGTAACCTTCCCTTTAATTGTCTGAGCCACCATTGCAATCGGCAACAAAAACAAAAAGGCAAACATTAAAATTCGTTTTACATTTTTTTGTTTCATCATTATTAAATTTGAATTATTAGATAACAAATATTGCTATTTTTATTGAAATTAACAAAAAATTTTGTTAAAAAATCATTTTTAAT